>JAIWDV010000333.1:0-2466 GCA_048632525.1 Bacteroidales bacterium
GGTGTGAAGGGGATGCCAATCAAAAGGAAACCGGTTAATTCTCCTGGGCTTGGGAAGGGTTAGGCGGTACGGGAATTTATAAACAGGCAATTCATGGAAAGATATTTGGTGTATTAGAACTTTTTATATCAACCGGTTTCCCGAAGAACATTGCAAATATCGAGGCCAAAAAGCTTAATCTGCCATTTTCTAATGTCTTCGATACATTCCATGTTCTCGGGCTCGCCTGGGTTTGCGATGGCAATCGCCTGTATCTGAGCGCTGGTGCAAACGAGAGCCGGATCAACTCCCAACTTCCCGCTTAGTCGTTCACGCCAGCTTTTCAATGCCTTTACTCGGGCTGCCTCTTTGGATTTCAGCCTCTGCCTGGCCTTTTTAGGGTATACAGGAAGTGCCTCATCAGGGAGGCTCAATCCCTCCATGACTTTTTCAATAAGAGACTTCCCCATATGATCTATCAGTCTGGGGCTAAGCCCTTGGATGCCAGTGAGATCAGCTTTGCTCACAGGTTTGATTCGGGCAATCTCCATGATCTGATTATTGCCCAGCACCTTGAAATGAGGGCGATCTCTGCGTCTGGCCACCTGATCCCGAAAGCATAAGACTTTTTCCAGGACTGCAAGACTTCGGGGATCAAGTCTTGCTGCGCCTTTGAAACTGAGAAAGAACGGCTTGTTTCTTGATGAATTCGGGCGAACGCCACTTAGCCGTTCACACTCTTCTTCCACACAGAAAAGCAGCCCCTTTTCTATTAACTCCCTCTCAAGAATGTCTGCCAGAGGAAGAAGATACCAGATATCCTGAACAGCATATTTGAGCATTGCTGCTGGCAGGGGCCTTTGAGACCAGTCCTTTTTCTGATATTTCTTATCACACAAGACATCAAATCTCATTTTGAGCAGGCTGGCAAGGCCGGTTTCCCTGACTCCGAGAAACCTTGCGGCGATCTGGGTATCAAATAGAGAATGTACCTCAATACCAAAATCCCTGTACAGGGAACGGATGTCATAGTCAGCGCCATGAAAGACCTTTCGGATCCGAGCATCGGCAAAAACGGGCGCCAGGGGGGAAAGGTCTTGAACGGAGAGTGGGTCGATCACAATGTGCAGTGCATGTGTGGAGATCTGAAGAAGGCAGACCTTTTCCTGATAATGGAACATGGAATCCGCTTCAAGATCCACGCCGATCGCCGGTTCCTTTTGAAGTTCTGCAACTATCTTATTTAGATCCGCATCATTTTCAATCAGCAACACTATATTTACCTTCGCTTATCCATTTGACAAGTGCCGGACGCTCCTGATCTGCCCATTCAGGAGAAAGACGGAGTTTTATGAAAGAGGAATATATCTCATCCATTGCGGATACCGCCTCTTCTATTAAGAACATTTTTTCATAAAAAATCCCGTCCGGGTCCTCCCCTCTGTCCTGCATTACTTTGGGCGACTTAAAAGTACTGAAATTCATCCAGGTGGAATCAAGAACAAAAGACCACTGGTTGTCGCCAATACCCAGTTTGACCGTAGCCTGGACGACTTCTTTGTCCTCTGCAAGCGCAAAACGAGCCTCTCTCATATTTGAAGTTTTGCCTGCACAGATGATTGTCTCCACTCCCATTTCGTTTTCTGACTGGAGTGTGATCTTTCCGTCAAACCAGAGTTCGGCAGTTCCCTTCTCGCCCATGTCAAACAGACCTCTGTCCGTTTCCGCCCTGAACCACAGCCAGGCAAGAAACTCCCTTCCCAGAAATTCTGTTTTTCTCACCTTGTCCAACAACTGCATAACTATTTCTCCTCCGAAGAATTCAAAGGGCCCAGGCCGTCAAGAAGATCGGGTGAAGCGCCTTCTTTTTCAAGGAACCTGCTGGCAAGAGTATAAGGACAGATTGCCTGGAGCTGAATATCAAAGGTCTGAAGAAAAAACTCCATGAATTCGTCGCAAACCCTGTTGGTAGTGCAACCGAATATTACAAGGCCGGTACTGTAGTTCCAGATCATATCATAGCACCTGGAAACGGGAATTGCCCTCTTCAGGAGACGTAACCTTACGCCGCCTTTTATATCCGAACGACGTCCTTTTGGCAGATATTCGAGATTTTCTTCTTTCTTGATCTTTTCTTCAGCCTCCAAGCAGTATTGTTTCAGGGCCGTTGCAGGAATTTTCCGCTCATCAACCCTCAGTGACATGGTAATGTAAGGTTCTTTGAGAAACTCAAACCCCATAAACCGGTTGTCAAAAATGTCCATGACATTGACCCAGCCCACAGAGCGTTCATCAATTGATTTTTCATCAAGATTCCGGAAGGAGTGTCGGGAGATCTTTTCAGACAAGGCTTCCATGAAATTTTCCGGAAGAGCACCATCTGCCAGATATCTGGTAAAGCTTCCGGATCCGGATATTAGACCCATTATTATCCCTTTCCAAACTTTGTTAAGTGGTTGAGTTGTTAAGTTGTTGATTGGTGTTATT
>JAIWDV010000334.1:0-2450 GCA_048632525.1 Bacteroidales bacterium
TCAATGTATGGATGCCTGTCCCGCTGTATTTAAGCGGGGTGGTTATAATTTTCGCCTTCCCCCGCTCAAAGTCCGGGATCTTCGACTTGATCTTGGAAAAAATATCTCATTCTCAGACACCCTCCTAGGCGGGGGAAACGTGGACTTTGATTTTGAAATCAAAAGGGCGCACTCTCTAAAAGTGCGCCCTTGTTTGGAGTATTACAGCCTTGCCTTGAAAAACGCCATTAATAGAACTATTGAGAACACCTTGAAGGATTATCCTTTGGTGGGCCCACCTGGGTTCGAACCAGGGACCTACCGGTTATGAGCCGGTGGCTCTTCCAGCTGAGCTATGGGCCCTGAAGAGATCAATATTATAAAATGCGTACTCAGTAATAATTTGTCAAGTAAAATTATCATTTGGTAGCCCTTAGGCCTCTTTACTCTCCACAAAGCTCTTCAACTTTCTGCTTCTACTGGGATGCCTTAATTTCCTAAGAGCCTTAGCCTCTATTTGCCTGATTCGTTCTCTGGTCACACTAAAATCACGACCCACCTCTTCCAGTGTGTGGTCGGCTTTTTCACCAATACCGAATCGCATTCTGAGGACTTTCTCCTCTCTCGGAGTTAGTGTTCTCAATACTTTTCTCGTCTGTTCCGCCAGACCGTAGTTAACAACAGCATCACCAGGAGAAAGGACTTTCTTGTCCTCTATGAAATCTCCAAGATGGCTATCTTCCTCTTCTCCGATCGGGGTTTCAAGGGAAATGGGCTCCTTAGCAATTTTTAGCACCTTTCTGACCTTCTCCAGTGGAAACTCCATTTTTTCTGCGATTTCTTCAGGCGTAGGCTCGCGGCCATGTTCCTGCACGAGGTACCTGGAAGTCCGTATAAGCTTATTAATCGTTTCAATCATGTGGACAGGGATACGGATGGTTCTTGCCTGATCAGCAATGGCCCTGGTGATCGCCTGTCTAATCCACCATGTGGCATAGGTGCTGAACTTGTATCCACGCTGATATTCAAATTTGTCCACGGCCTTCATGAGTCCGATATTACCTTCCTGGATAAGGTCAAGAAACTGGAGTCCTCGATTCGTATATTTCTTGGCTATACTCACGACCAATCTCAGGTTGGCCTCTATGAGATCGGATTTCGCCCTTTCCGCCTTATCTATACTTATCCGTACCTTGGTTAGTCGTCCCTTTAACTGGCGGGGCGTCATATTCGTTCTTTCTTTGACCTGCCTGATGACTCTTTGGGCATTATCCGCCTTGGATTTTAGCTCCATAAGTTCCCTTTTGGGCAAACCGATGGGAGAAATTACTTCGTCATCTCTGGCAGACTGCGGCATCTTGGCAACGCACTTGTTAATATAGAAAATCGGCTTTCCACCAGCCCGCAACATGCATTCAGCGATAGTTCTTTCCGATTCCCCAACCTCTGCCACGAGAGCCGTGAGTCTTATGACCGTTAGTTCCAGTTGTTCCTTTTCGAGGCTGAAGGCACTCACCAGCTCCATAATCTTCGCGAGGTCCTTTTTTATCTCAGCTTTAAGATTTTTTTTCTTTTTATCAGTACACTGCCCTTTTGAGATCTCTCGTCTCATGCTGCGGATATTTACAAACAGTTCCTTGATTTTCTCTATGAAGTTTAAAAGAGTCTGCTTTTTCTCCCCCTGTTGCATGTAGTCACTTTCTTCATCTTCCAGGTCATTAATCACCTCTTTTAACTTGATTCGGTCCTCCTTGAGTTCTTCTCCAAGCTCAATGATGTGCTCAATGCCCACGCAACAATCCAAAAGTGCGGTTAAAGCCTTTTTTTCGCCAGCCTCAATTCTCTTGGCTATCGCCACCTCACCCTCTCTGGTGAGCAGTGAAATGCAACCCATCTCCCTCAAGTACATCTTCACAGGATCGGATACCCGGGTTGATGTATCGGGAATATCTAAACGGTGATTATCCTTCTCTTGGGGTTCTTCCTTCTTTTTCTTTGCCCGCTTGGCTTTTTCTATCTCACCCTTTGAGGCCTCATCAATAACCATGATATCCAGTTCTTCAAACATCATCATAAGGTCATCAATATGCTCTTCAGAGGATACTATCTCGTCGGACAGGTCGTCATTCAGCTCTTCATAGGTAATATAGCCCTTATCTTTCCCAGTATTGATCAGCCGTTTAAGGTTGATCATGTCGTTGTTCTTGGTCATCAATATATTCCCTCCTGAAAGCCCCTTATAATAAGCCATCAGCTTGCAGATGTGCCCTTAGGGCTTACGCAAAAATAACTTACCATTTTCGCATCCCATCTTCAGGCCACCTTTGCCCGTTCCTCAATCGCAAAATCCTCAAAATAGTTACTACTATTCCTGCGGTTTTGCTCAATCGGAAGCGGCCAAATCTGACCTAAATCTGGGCGCCAAAATGTCAACTTATTTTTGCGCAAACCCTAAGGAGGAAAAATGAAAA
>JAIWDV010000335.1:0-2448 GCA_048632525.1 Bacteroidales bacterium
ATTTTATTCTCGCAGGCATTATCACTATAATCTGGTCATGGTTATAGGGTATTTTGATATAGACTTTCAGATAAATAATTTCACTGTGTTATCAGTCGTCGACGTATAACTAATATGCCTTCCTCCTTCTGGCCTTGTGAAATTAATTATCTGAAAGTCTATAATTTAGTGTAATTCCGTGAAAATCCGTGATAAATTATTATTTTAGGGATAACTTATAATGGATCTTGTAAATATATTAAAGTTGCCGGCACTTGTGATTTTTGCATATATGCTCGGTTCAGTTCCCTGTGGCTTTATTTTAACAAAGTTGTTTACAACCCTTGATATCAGGCAAAAGGGCAGCGGCAACATAGGCGCCACAAATGTTAGGAGAATAGCAGGAAACAGGCTAGGAATAATTACCCTGGCAGGCGATGTGCTTAAAGGTGCGTTTCCTGTATATCTTGCAATCAAATTAATGGGTGTTAATGGTTTTTGGGCTGAAATATATATATCCCTTATAGCTGTTTCAGCTTTATCAGGACATCTTTTTCCTGTTTTTCTGAAATTTAAGGGTGGTGGAAAGGGTGTCGCAACTGCAGCAGGGTGTTTCATTATAATTTCACCGATAGCGTGTTTTTTTGCCCTGCTGACTTTTATAATGCTTATATGTTTATGCAACCGGGTATCTGTCGGATCTCTTGGAGCGGCATTAATGCTTCCAGTTGCTGTATGGAAGGCGACCAATTCAAAAGTACTGGCGATCTGTGCTGCTTTAATATCAATACTTATTTACCTGCGCCATATTGAAAACATCAAGCGTCTATTCTCGGGAACAGAACCAGTTATATGGAATTAGCAGCGGGCGACTTTTTCTCTTTGATTCACACATCATGGAACGGCTACACAAAGAATGCTGTTAAAAAAAGCAATCCAGAACATGTAATTATTATTGGGAAAGGTGTTGCAAAGATTATTGAAAACGATTTACGGAACAGACTTCATAGCAAATGACTTCTACCCGATCTAACCATTTGAAATCATTATATGGCTGATTCTCATAATTTCGTGTGCATTGAAAATCTTAGCATGGCTTAACCAATTGAAATCATTCAATCCAGAGGTATTTTTCATTGATGGGCACTTCCTTCCATATTATGGTCTCAAGGTTTTGGCCAAAGGTTACCATACGGTCAGACGAACTATAATGAAAGGAAACGAGATTTATGTTGTCAGCGACATTGATGGGAAACCTCTATTTTCAATCACAGAAGGATGTGATATTGATTTCAGGCCGATTATCATAAGAGCGGCTGACAAGATAATCAGTATGGGTATCGACCGCCCCATTCTGGTTTTTGATCGTGGCGGTTATGGCGTTCACTTTTTCAGTGAATTATCTACAAGGGCTGACTTTGTAACGTGGGCCAAATATGTCAAAAAGGATGAACTGAAAAACCTGGAATATACCAGTAATCATCAAAAGCCTGCTCCGGATATTGCCGCATACATGCTTTCACGATGGGGAGAGTCAGAGAACTTTTTCAAAGAGATTATGTCTCTGTACAACTTCAATTATCATCCCGGCTATGATCTTAAGGAACTTGAAGAACAACCCTTCGTAAATAATCCTGAAGTGAAAACAATCAAAAAGACGATCAAGGGAATCAAGCAAAAGATGGGGAAATTGACAAAAAACAAGGAGTAGACGTCAATTAATTTAAAAAAAGTGATATCAAGTCAAGTGCAAAATGCTATAGCTTCGATACAATTAAGTGGTCAAATCATTTGGATTTGGATCCAGAGCTTTTGTATCAAAAAAGTACTCAGGTTCATCAAGGCACATAACAATCGCATTCTCGTGCCGAGATAAATTCGAATTGTTGGGATAAGACATGAAGTTACTAAGCTTTGACATAGAGATCTCGGACGTCTTCGAGCTCGGGAAGCACGAGGACATGGAGAAGTATGCGCCGTTTCATATTTCGGTGGGGGCGACGGCGATACACAATAGTGAAGAGCGGGTGTGGTATTCGGACGATGAGGAGGGTCGTCCCGCGTTGAACCTGACGCGGGAACGTGCTCATGATTTGCTTGAGTATCTCGATGAGATGCAACAAAAAGGGTTCATGGTGTGCGCGTGGAATGGCTTGGGCTTCGATTTGAAATGGATAGGCCATCAGGCCGATGACATGGCCTTCGCCGCACGTATCGCTCTGAAGAGCTACGATCCCATGTTCCAGTTCTTCAACCAGGCCGGTTTCCCCGTCGGGCTGGGAAAAGTGGCAAAAGGAATGGGCATCCTGCAAGAGAAACTCATGGACGGCGCGGACGCACCAAAGCAATGGCGTGCAGGAAATCATCAGGAGGTAATGGACTACTGCCTCGGTGATTGCCAGATGACCAACCTCATTGTCCGCGCCATACAGAAAGCCCGACAGATTCGATGGGTGACGGGCAAAGGAC
>JAIWDV010000336.1:0-2443 GCA_048632525.1 Bacteroidales bacterium
AATTCAGGGAAAAGGTCAAAGAAGAAAATGGCAACAAGCTCATTATATTTGACCAGGATCGCTACGCCATCTTTGATGCCTACGAAGTCTTTATTCTTTGCGGTCGCAATGTTCTCATGCCAACCGGCGTACCCGAAAAAATCACCAAGAAGGATATCCTATACAAGTATGGAGCTCAATTGGAATAACCCGTCATTATGGCTCTCCAGTAATTCCCGTGGTTAGTATTCTGTTGTAATTTCAAGAAGTTGTGCGGCCGGGCAAGGTTGCATATTTTAGCGGGTGCGATGCCCGCCCCGGAAGGCTGGCCAGCCACCGGGTAGCGAGTCCTTGGATCGACTGGAGTAATCCACGAGATTAAGCGTAGGACAGCGAGACGGCAGGCCGTAAGCCGTAAGGTTGAAGGGATTGAGCCTCGAAAGGAATAGTTGAGAGGGACAACGTAGTAACTTTTACGGAAGTCAACATGTCCACTGGCGAATGGCAAGTCAGTGGCGCCTCTCCGGGGTCTGAGACCATGGCATGTCGGATATTGCGAATATGTGGCAACCCGGGAGGTCCTCTGCTTTCTTGCTGCAAGGTGAGTATGCCGGACAACCGATAATAAAGGGAGAAAGGCAAATGGGGCAGGGGAAGTCGGATGGCGTCATAGTACCAGTGAAGGCGGGTAATTCCACCGGAGGAAAGGACGTCACATGAGTAACAGTGTTGTGAGGACACATCAACTATTCCCAGCAATAGAGAAATGGTGGAAACAAAATTACAACGCATAGCGGAAAAGGCTCGCAGTGATTTGGGATGCAGGTTCACCAGTTTGTTTCATCTGATGAACGTTGAGATGCTGCGGGAATGTTTCCGGAGTCTGCGTAAAGACGCAGCCTCCGGCATAGATAAGGTTACCAAGGAAGAATATGAGAAGAATCTGGAAGAGAACTTGACGTCTTTGGTCGAGAAACTCCACCAGATGTCTTATATTCCATTACCGGTACGCAGAGTGTATATTCCCAAACCAGGGAGTAGCAAGGAACGGCCATTGGGCATACCTGCTCTTGAGGATAAACTGGTACAGGCAGGACTAACGCGGATACTCACAGCGATCTATGAGCAAGACTTTATAGACGACTCGTATGGATTCCGCCCGGGACGAAGCTGCCATGATGCTTTACGAGCATTGAGCGATGAGGTTGAAGAGGGACGAACTCACTATATCGTGGACGCAGACATCAAAGGTTTCTTTGATAATGTGAATCACGAATGGATGATGCAATTTCTCGGACACCGAATAGCGGACAAGCGAGTACTGCGGTATGTAAAGCGGTTTCTCATAGCGGGTATAATGGAAGATGGAGTAGTGAGCGCCAGTGATAAAGGAACACCGCAGGGTGGGATAGTGTCACCGATTCTTGCCAACATCTATCTCCATTACAGTCTTGACCTTTGGTTTACGCGGGTATTTCAAAAGAGCTGTTACGGTCAAAGTCGTATCATCCGGTATGCCGATGACTTTGTTGTGTGTTTCCGGCACCAAGTCGACGCAACCCGGTTTCGTCACGAGCTTGATGAGCGACTGGCTAAGTTTGGGCTTGAGATATCCCCGGAAAAGACCAAGATCATCGAATTTGGTCCGCTTTCGGAATCCAAGGCAAGGAGACGTGGTTGCAAGCCGGAAACCTTCGATTTTCTCGGATTTACACATTACTGCAGCCGGTCAAGAAACGGCAGGTATTTTCGGATGAAGCGGATAACTTCGCGTAAGAAGTTTACCGCCAAAATCCGGATGTTCCGTGATTGGCTGAAAGCCAATCGAACCCTGCCGACGCGTGAGCTTATGGAAAAAGTAGTCTCAAAACTGCGAGGCCACTTTGCCTACTATGGAGTGACGGACAACTCAAAAGGTATCAGTCGTTTTGCCTATGAGATTCAACGTCTCCTGTTCAAATGGCTCAACAGGCGAGGAAAACGTGGATGCATGAACTGGGAGAAATTTAATCTTTTTCTCAAGAAGTTTCCACTGCCCAGTCCGCGTATAACGGTAAACCTTCTCACTTAATCGTGAAGCGTACTCATGAGGAGCCGTGTGCGTAAATAGCGCAAGCACGGTTCTGGGAGGGGCCGGGGCCAACAAGTAACCACGGTGATGTAATCTTATGATATGTAGTAGCCGCGTGCGGCAAGGCGTAGTCTAAGGTGCTTCACGATTTGTTTACTTGAAGAAACCGGTCTACTCGACATCGTGTTTTCCGCGTTTGTTGTTGAACGACTTTTTAACGCTATTATAAGGGCATATGGGGGCTATATGGGGCTATATTGTACTGAAAGCTCAATATCTGCTTAAATAATGGGATTTACTGTGTAAATTTTTTAAATTCAGGCGACTCAAAAATACGGATAACAGGTTGATTCCTTTAGTGAAAATCGACCCCGGGAAATACCAGAGAGGCGG
>JAIWDV010000337.1:0-2437 GCA_048632525.1 Bacteroidales bacterium
TTTGACAATTTGAAAATGTTAAATATTACCTTGCACTTTAGTCACTTTAGTCACTTTAGATCACTTATGGGCAAACAACTACTCAACGAGGTCTGAACTCATCAATAGTCAATAGTCAATCGAAAATAGTCAATTAAAAAGGGGAGCGAAAAATGGCTTACGAGAACATTATCTTTGAGACAGAAGAAAACGTGGCGATTATCAAGTTTAACCGGCCTAAGGCCCTGAATGCCATTAACCCGGCACTTTTGGCGGATGTGAGGGATGCGCTGGAAAAGATAGAGGCCGACCCGTCTGTGAAGGTGCTTATCCTCACCGGTGAGGGGGAAAAGGCTTTTGTGGCAGGGGCTGACATCTCACACATGGTTAATCTCTCTCCACTCCAGGCCAGGCTATTTTCACAGGAGGGGCATGACCTCATGTTTAAACTTGAAAACCTTTCCATCCCGGTAATTGCCTGCGTGAACGGATTTGCACTCGGTGGGGGCACAGAGATTGCCATGGCATGCGATTTCATCTACGCCTCGGAAAATGCCAAGTTCGGTCAGCCTGAAATCAATCTTGGTATTATGCCCGGCTTTGGAGGCACCCAGAGGCTTTCCCGGCTCGTGGGAAAGGCCATGGCAAAAGAGCTTTGCATGAGCGGAGGCATGATCAGCGCCCGGGAGGCCAAAGATACAGGGCTGGTTAACAAGGTGTTTCCTCCTGAAAGCTTGTGGGAGGAAACCATGAAAACAGCCAATCTGCTGGCATCTAAAGGAAAGGTATCGATGAGGGCCGTGAAACAGTGTATTGATCGAGGTTTTGATGTGGATATGCGTACAGGCTGTTACATGGAAGCTGATGCCTTTGCGCTATGCATGGCCAGCCCGGATGGGAAGGAAGGGATGTCTGCATTTTTGGAGAAAAGAAAACCTGAATTCAAAGGGGGGGTGAGCTAAACATGGATTTTGAATTGAACACGGAGCAAAATTCTATACAGAAGGCGGCAAGAGAGTTTGCCACAGGGGAGTTTGACAAAGAAATAGCCCTTGAGCTTGAGCGAACCCATACTTTTCCATCAAAGATATGGAAAAAGGCCTGTGAACTTGGTTTCATGGGCATTCACTTTCCTGAAAAATATGGTGGGCAGGAATATGGTATTTTTGAGAACGTTCTTGTGGTCGAAGAGTTCTGTCGACAAGATTCAGGAATTGGTGTGGCAATTAGCCTCGCTGACTTTGCATCAGAGATAATCCTGAGGTGTGGAAACGACAAACAAAAAGAAAAATATCTGATTCCTGTTACCGAAGGTAAAGCGATTTCGAGTGGTGGATTTACTGAGCCAGACCATGGAAGCGATATTACCCTTATGAATACAACCGCCATAAAACAAGGCGATGAGTATGTTATAAATGGGGTAAAAACATTTATCACCAATGGGACCATAGGGGATTTTGTTATTGTTCTTTGTCAGACAAACGAGGATGCAAAGCCGACCTATCGGGGTCAGTCAGTCATCATTGTTGAAAAGGGAACACCCGGATATACTACTTCTGATGTTGGTGAAAAAATGGGAATAAAGATGACATCAACCGCAGAGCTTTCATTCAATAATGTGAGAGTCCCTGTCTCAAACCTTGTAGGGGAAGAAAACAAGGGCTTTTATCAAGTCCTTGAATTTTTTGACGAAAGCAGAATAGAGATAGCGGCCCAGGCCCTTGGGATTGCCCAGGGTGCATTTGATCGCGCACTTGATTATACGAAAAAGCGCACCCAGTTTGGGAAAAAGCTGGCTCAATTTCAGGTAACTCAGCATAAGCTTGCAGACATGGCAGTCAAAATAGATACAGCAAGACTTATAGTCTACAAGGCGGCCTGGAATTATGACCGGGGCAAAATTGACCCGAAATTGACATCCATTGCCAAGATGTATGCGGCCCGGGTGGCAGTCGAAGTAACCAATGAGGCTGTTCAACTACTTGGGGGATACGGTTATATGCTTGAGTATGAGGTAGAACGTTTTTATAGAGATGCCAGAATAACAGAGATATATGAAGGCACAAGAGAAATACAGAAAAATACCATAGCCAGTGCATTATTGGGAAAGTTATAATGTGTTTAAGAATGAATTCGAATGACAAAGGTCAAAGCCCAAATTTCAAATGAATGTCAAATTACAAATGCTAAAATATATGTCCACCCATTAATTCAAACGCAGCCTACACTGGTGAAGATGCACAATGGGAAAAAGAGTAACTTCTCAATAAGTCCAGCCTGTATTAGAAAAATCCCCCTCAATCCCCCTTTGCAAAAGGGGGAAGAAGTCGGAATGCCCGGACTTATTGAGAAGTTACGAAAAAGATAAATAACTGATCGTTTTGGAAAACATTTTGACATTGGGGTTTTGGATTTGATTTGACATTTGGATTTTGTCATTTGAACTTTATTCCACAGG
>JAIWDV010000338.1:0-2423 GCA_048632525.1 Bacteroidales bacterium
CAAATATCTCTTTAATAGCCGATTTAAGGTCTCTGCTTATTGTAAATCCTTTCATTTCAATACCGACGGTGATCATTGTCTGTGCAACTGTCGGTGGAAGTCCGCAAAAAATGACTTTTACCCCAATAAGTATGAGCGTATCCCCCAGCCTGACAAGATGGGTTGCCACAGCAGAATCTATAATGTCAACGTTTGCGAGATCGATTATTATAATGTCGATGTCGGTAGCGCCAACAAGATCCAGAATTTTGTCAGTAATGTTTTTCATTCTGGCGGAGTCCAGGGTGCCGAAGAACCCTGAATAAAGGCATTTATCGGTAATTTCATTGACAACCAATGGCACTTCTCCGCCGATCTTTTTGCGGCTGTTCTCTTTTTTTCCATTTTACTCTCCTTTCATTAATTTGGTTCATAGCTCTTAGCTGATAAGCTTAATAGCTCAACAGCTCAACAGCTTAACAGCTTAACAGCTTAACAGCTCAACAGCTCAACAGCTCAACAGCTCAACAGCTCAACAGCTCAATAGCTCGCCCGAAGGGCGCTAATTTGTCAAACAATTTTATCGAACCTGAACCTCTTTTCTTTAAAAAGCTTCAAGCAGGCATCCACCACCTTGGTATCATAAAGAATGCCTCTATTTTGTGAGATTTTTTCCAGGGCTTTCTCAATGGGAAAGGCTGGTCTGTAAGGTCTGTGTGAGCACATCGCTTCAACAACATCAGGTACAGCCATGATCCTTGCGCCCAAAATAATCTTTTCGCCGGAAAGTCCTTGAGGATATCCGGAACCATCCATCCTTTCGTGATGTTGCAGCACGATTTCAGCAACAGGCCATGGAAATTCTATGTCCTTTAATATGTCATAGCCGACCTGGGAATGAGTCTTAACTATACTGAATTCGATGTCGGTTAACCGGCGGGGCCTGACAAGAATCTCGGCAGGCACGGATATCTTGCCGATATCATGAATTCTTCCAGCCACTCTGATTCCCCGGGCCTCATCTTTCGAAAGCCCCATCTCTTCGGCAATAGCATGCGCAAGTTTGGCCACACGCTGCTGATGACCTGCTGTGTAAGGGTCTCTTTTTCCCATCGCTGATGCCAGGGCATTGATAGTCCCTTCCAGGCTTTTTTGTAATTTCGCAAAAGTTTGTTTGCGCTCTTTTTCCTTTCTGCGCAGAGATTTTTCTGTTTTCTTCAGCTCAATGTTGGCCTTTTCAAGTTCCAGTACCTTGTCTCCCAGCTTTTTCGCCATTCTTTCATAGTGCCCCTTGAGTATAGCTGTCTCATCTATTATCGGTTGCCCGGAGGCCGCATATTTGCCTGATTTGCATGCACGGACGACTTCGTCAATTATTGCTATAAATTTTTTCGGCTCAACGGGTTTTGCGATAAAGCGCTCCGCGCCAAGGCTCAGGGCGTATTTCTCGTCCCTGGGATCGGTATAGGTGGCTGTATAAAAAACAAAAGGAATATTTTTCAACTCGCTATCCTTTTTCCACTCATGGCAGAGCTTATAGCCGTCCATGACCGGCATAAGGATATCGCTGATAATCAGGTCGGGAGGATTGGTGCCGGCGGACTTCAGGGCTGCCTGTCCGTTTTCTGCGGCAAATACCTCGTAACCGCTTCCTTTCAGCATGACCTGTAACATATAAAGTCCATTTGGATCATCATCAACAATGAGAATTTTCATAAAACATTCCTCCGCCTATAAAGTGAAAATTGAATATTGAATATTTGTGGTATCGCTTCGCTCCATCTATAAAGTGAAAATTGAATACCGATATAAAATGAAAATTGAATACTGAAAATTGAATACTTGTGGAAGTCGCTACGCTCCATTATTTTCAATATTTAATGTCACTGTTCCTTAATTTTTCACTTTTCACTATTCAATTTTCATTTCCCAACGCTTCCCGCACTTTGCGCCCCAGACTTTCCGGCGTAAAAGGCTTTTCAAGGAAATTCAGCCCCGGCTCCAGAACACCGTGATGAACAATTGCGTTGTCCGTGTATCCTGACATATAAATTACCTTCATCCGGGGATAAAGAGGCTGCAACCTTTCTGCGAGTTTCTTCCCGCCCATCCTGGGCATTACCACATCGGTGAGCAACAGGTGGATCGGGCCCTCGTGCGCCTGGCAGACCCTCAGGGCATCTTCGCCATTTTCAGCATTCAGGGTTCTGTACCCATAGATATGGAGAACCTTTTGCGCAAAATTTCGGAGCGAATCATTATCTTCTACAATCAAAACAGTCTCAGAACCGCTAAGATCGTCCACAGGAGTTTGTTCTTTTTCCTCCTGGTCTGCATCCCCCTTCACCATGGGAAGATAGACCTTGAATGTCGTCCCTTTCCCGGGCTCGCTGTAAACCCGGATAAAGCCATTATTTTGTTTGATAATGCCGTATATGGTGGAC
>JAIWDV010000339.1:0-2423 GCA_048632525.1 Bacteroidales bacterium
GGGATAAGTCTTCATCCATGCCTTGACGCCACTTTGTATAATCAAAAGGTTCTCTTTGAATCAAGGCAATAAACCTCTCTGCTTCAACATCACCAAGATATTCTGCAAGGATTTGAAGCCCTTTCTGATTCAGGGACATTTCTTGCTTGGCAACGGAAACTTCTCAGTAAGGAACGGGGACGAAATAACTTCCCCAACTATGCATCACAGCTTCAAGCCATCTTTGCCCGATCTTAAATCCCAAAAATATCAAAATAGCCTGCTATTCTATCAACTTTTGTGATTTAAGATCGAACAAATCTGACCCAAATCTATGCGTCTACTTGGGGAAGTTATTTCGTCCCCGTTCCTAAGTTCTGGTGACTTTGAAAGTTCGGAGTTATAATTGTTGGTGTCATTCCCGCGAAGGCTGGAATCAAGAGCTTTTACGGGTTTTCTGGATTCCGGCTTTCCTCGGAATGACGTTTGGTGCCGGAACTTTTTGAGAAGTTACCAGTTTTTATGGGAGGAAGCGGTGAGACAACAAAACCAAAACGAAGATAGAATCGAGTTGCATCCTCATCGATCGGATGCGCCGGCAAGGCGCGTATGCCGGCCTGTTCAGCCATCACGAGAGTGCGGCGAATAGCGTCCTGAAGGAGACCTCTGCCAATACCGCATCCCTGATGGTGTAGAGAAACGGCAAGCCGAGCGAGTAGAACAACAGGAATAGGATACTGTCCCATGCCCTTACGGATGCGCTCCGAAGCTTCCAGCGTGTCCGCGCAGACAGGTCTCCCAAATTTCCAATTTCAAGTTTCAAGCCGTGAGCGGCTACGACTATATATTCCCGTTTTTGATATAGTTCCTAATGTGGGGATTTTGCGGGTCCAGCATCCTTGCCGGATTGAATTCGTTATCTGGGTTTATTGGGCGTCCCGGGTTTATCCCGGACGCGGGTAACGTTTGTGCCTTAAATGCCAATTCCAAAACCTTTAAGTCAGATGCTCCCGACATGAATTCCACTATGGCCGTGACATCGTAACCGACTTGACGAAGCGCCCTTACAAACGCAAAATCGCAACTTTCATCCGCCAGAAATATCAATGGCTGATCATTCAAATGTCAGTCCCGGTTTTTAGATAAATGAACTTTTCATTCTCAATAGTATCGGCCGCATAAATTAATGCAGCCCGAATGGCTTCTATGGTCAGGTTGGTATATCCGTCGAGCAACTCTTCGATTGTCGCTCCCTCGCCAAGTTTACGCACAATCAATTCTACAGGAATTCTTGTGCCTTTGATAACAGGTTTGCCCAGCATTACATCAGACCTTACCTCTATCGAATTATGCACATTCATAATTATTTTCTCCTATTAAGAAAACCACCGGAGTCACTCATTAAAAAAAAGGTGTCGCTGGTTACTTGTTAACTTGTTCTAAACAAATCCCATAAACTTTGATTTTTGTCAATTAGATTTGAGGATCTGCGCGTGGGCCTGCGGGACATCCTATGAATAAGTAACCAACTCGCTATCCAATTGATATTTATGCTATTTTAAAACCTCTTTTTTTTGCCGGATGTGGTTTATTTTTGGACACCGGTTAAACAGATCAAAGGGATTTAACAAGGCTGACAGGATTAACTCTCACAGGAGGCAGGCCCTCCAAAGATTATGCCATATGGCACAAATATAGGCTGGCTTGTGATAAATGGTTTTGGTTAACTGGATTTATATCATGTTTATCCTGTTATCCTGTCAAATATTTTGCCTCCGGTGAACGGTTACTTTAAAGCTTTTGATAAATAGAGGGGGGTGCGCAACTTGAATTTATTATTCCATGACAAGCGACCATTTAATATTGAATGAATTTTTAGTGACAGACGCTATGTGACCGTCAAAATAGAAGTGCTCTATAAGCCATTCTTTTTCTTTGTAGGCAATGAAGAGGTTGTCTTCATCTACAACCTTTGTGATAATGCATTTTGAAAGGTCTTTAAGACCTGCGCCCACGGCCTTGAGAACAGATTCCTTTGAGGTCCAGTAACGGAAAAAAAGTTTAATTGGATCAGTATTGACAAGGCTCCATTCCTTTTCACCGGCGGTTTTACTGAACAGAGCTTCAGAACACTGCCTTATCTTTTCTATGTCAATTCCTATTCTTGTTGGTGCAACTACACCCCCGGCATAATCAGGTTTGTGTGTCAGAGACCAGTAATTTCCGTTAAAGGGCAGGGGAGCTCCGTTTTTATCCTTTAAAAGATTGCTTAAATGAACACAGCTCTTACCGGCAGATATTGCAAGCGCCTGCCTGGCGTGTTTGCTTAAACTTAAGACTTTGTCTTTGCCTGTAAGTTGTCTGCTTTTTTCGGGAACCGCAAGTATAACCGGATAAATGGTTTCCAAATTTGTTCAACCTGTGTTGGTTAGTTTAGATTTTAG
>JAIWDV010000340.1:0-2397 GCA_048632525.1 Bacteroidales bacterium
CAGGGCAGTCTGCCCGATAATCCGCAAGAACTGAACGTCTCTGGTAATCTTCTCCTTGCTCTTCTGCTTGAGGAAATCAGATATCTCATCAACCACAACAACAAGCTCACGTGAACTGTTCTCCTCTTTGACTGCCTGAAGGACATCCATAATGTTCTTCTTGTGGTTTATCACGCCTTCTAAAGGTGGAAACGTGTACTTTATCCCATACTTCTCTTCAAGTTGCTGTTCAATATTGTCATAGAAGTACTCAGCAAGGCTGACGTCATTCGGCTGCAGCTCCCAGTGTATGACCACAAACTCCCTGTCAAGTTTTTCTGCAGTTTCACGTACCTGCTCATTCTTGATGTATTTCCTCAGTTCATTCTCAGTGAGGATAGAAATAATAAAAGCAAGAAGATGCGACTTACCTGATCCATAACCGCCAATGATCTGCGCTGCCTTGTGAGTATCATTCTGTATATCTTCCAGAAGATGTGCCAGATATTCCTCCATAGATCCTGAAATCACATAGTTCTCAACCATCTTCTGCTTGTCATGAAGCGCATCGATATCTATGACTTCCTTTATTTTCTGGAAATTGATAAGATCTCTTATTTTAGACATCTATGTCCTCCATTTTTACATGTATTAGCTCACTCACATCCATTTCGACATGATCCTCTTTGCCATATTCCGAATATTGAATCCGGTTTCCGGACACTGAACCCTCTAAAATCAGGATACATTCCCTGTCACGTGTCCTGTATTTGAATGCTGCCACCGGATTTGGTTTCCCAAGTTCCGGAGAGTATAATATGTTTGTATTATACAGGATTACCCTTTCAGGTAGTTTGTTTGCCCATTCTTTGATCTTGCTTCCTATCCGGACCTTGATCTTATTTTCAGGGACATTTTCGATTATTTTGAGAATGTTCTCGTTTACATCGTAACTGGTCCACCCTTCATTCTGGAGAGCATTGATGATCTTCTCATGCTGGTGGTTGTTGTCAACAATGACAAGCATTTTGTAATGGTTTGTGCGGTTTTGTTCAAGATAAGTGTTAAGCTGCATTTATTGTCCCCTTGTTATGTGTAAAATAATATTTAGTAAGTGTGTTAAACTGGTATTTAATCTTTCTGAGTTTCATTAGTTAACAAAGTGCTTAGAGCTGCGCATTTCCTTTTTCACGTCCAGTTCATCTCCTGTACGGGTGCCTGCGTGCGGGTGCTCATGCGCTGAGCGTGGGTTGGGAAGGGGAGGTGCGTGCGGTGGCCTCGGGTGTTGGTGGGTGCTGCCGCCGGGGGCCATAGCTGTTGAAATATATAATTAATGAAATACTGCGCCACAAAGGACGCAAAGTCAAAGTCATAATATCTTTGCGGACTTTGCGCTCTTTGCGGTGAAACACTTAGCGGCAACCTTCGTTCTGCGTGCATCTGCGGTTATTTTTGAATAATTCCTGCCCCCACTCTTTCTTTCACTTTCAGCCAGCCACCTGCACCGCACCCTACCGCCCCGCCTATGCTGGGTAATGCAGGCGCGTGCTGGTGCGCTTAGCGAGAGGTGGGGGAGGGTGCTGCCGCCGGGGGGTATGGCTGTTGGAATATATAATTTGTGTAACTTTTAAGCCACAGAGGACACAGAGCATTTTTACATTTCTCTGTGCACTCTGTGGTTTACGTTGAAATAACTATATTCTGATTCGTGCCATTCGTGATTTCAATTCAGTTGCGCTGCTCCTCCTCCAAAAAAAATATAATCTAAACCACCATAGTATACCATGGTGATACAATTGCAGACAATCCCTGCTAAATTGACATCAAAACTGGTAGCAGAACTCGATGCCTTGATCAAAGAAGGGTGGTATGCCAATCGTTCAGAAGCCATCCGGGATGCCGTGCGCAGCATGGTAGAGCGGAAACAATTGGCGAGACTTGAAGCGGCAGTTGAAGAAGACATTCAATGGGGACTTCATGGAGATTAAAGCAATTTCTGATGCCGGACCCATCATACATCTCTCAGAGATAGGAACATCCACGTGTTTTTCACTATTCAGCAAAGGCACTTGAAGACCTGTTGGAAATTTTTTCTTTATATGTTACTTCCAGGCTCATTCAAAATGCGAAAAAAGCATTGAAGGAATATGATGCAGGTCACAAGATGGAATAGGAATATGTGTATGAGGGTTGCCCAGAAGAATAAAGAATAAGATTTCTGTGCACCTCGTCCCTGGCGCTGCTGACCGGGCGTAGGTGTTACTGCGTTGGATGTGGTGTGGGAAAGTAGAGTGGGAGAGGGTACTGCCGCCGGGTGGAATTGAGCGCAGCTAAAACATCTTCGTTCTCAAGTTGAGGATAGTTCTCGATGATCTTTTCATGTGACCAGTTATTTCCCAGCAACTCGAGGATAAACTC
>JAIWDV010000341.1:0-2397 GCA_048632525.1 Bacteroidales bacterium
TATATGCAATTCTGGTCAGGCCAAGGTAGCTTTTCAGTTCCTCGGAATTATGGATCTTAAACACCCCTCTCCCCCGGGCAGAACGCCTGGCCAATTTGGCAACAAAGGGAAAAGAAAACTCCTTGATAATATCCTTATGATGGAGATGGTAATAGACTCTGGTGCGGGGGTGAGGGATCTCGAGCATATGGAAAAGGGTGGTTTGTTTGATCTTTTCATCAGCATAAAGATATGTCTCAAGGCTTGGAAAGATCTTCTTTTCCATCGTAGTAAGAAACTGGGCATAGTTGAGGGTAGGGTAGAGGATAATTTCAGCACCCAAAATCAACTTCCTTTCCTGCACTGAATAGTCAAAAAAGTTGGGTTTAACCCCAAGGGTGAGAACCTCGGGGACGCCTTTTAGTCTACTTCCCAAAGCGATAAAAGGAGTATTTTCTCCGGCCATAAGTCATTCACCAAAAATCTTTCAACCTGTGCGGTTAGGTATTTCACCGCAGAGGCACAGAGTTCGCAGAGATAGCCATCTATAAATTCACATAGATAGATATTACTTTATTTATCAATATTTAAGATAGACATACAAATAAGGCAAAATTAAAGGCCATGTTGATACGAATAACTAAATTGAGCAGTTTCTCTTTGCCGTTTCTTAATCCCGTCAGATTCTGCGGGGCCTCTCAACGGCAAAGAGAAAATCATTTAACTCTGCGTCCTTTGCGTCTCAGCGGTGAATACAGGTTTTTCTCAATTTACATAGCTAAAAATCTAACCGCACAGGTCGAAATTATTCTGATAGGTTCTCGTTAACTCGCTTACGGTTTTTTCACTGTAACCTCGACACGCCTGTTCTTGGCGCGTCCCTCTACTGTATCGTTGTCCGCTACCGGGTTGTCCTTTCCATACCACTGCACGACGAACCGATCAGCACCAATATTCGCGTTCTTCATCAGGTAATCCTGGACGCTTAGAGCCCTCTTTCGGGACAATTCCAGGTTAAATTCCCTCGTATAAGTACCGTCCGTATAGCCCGCAAGCACCACATAAGTTTCAGCGTTATCGTTCAGAAACCTACCGACCGCATCCAATTCGGCACTAGACTCGCTGCGCATACCCGCCTGATTTATGTTAAACAGGATATCGTCCACTTTAAAACCCACAACTTCACCTACGACTTCAGTCTCCACGACCGTTTCAGTCGTCACGACCTCGTAGGACTTAACCACGTAAAGCGCATCCGTGACATACTCGGGCCGTTGGTACACGGCATCAAAGGGAACAACCCTGGAGCACTGGTTTACCGCGGCGATGTCATCTAAGGTCTTTTTGGCTTTTTCAGTCTTCGCAGAGCTGAAAACATAAAAGCAGACGTCGTATTTGGCGGCCAGCTTCTTTGCTTCCGGTACGGGTTCTACCTCAAAATATTTCCGGAGCGTATACGTGCCGTCGGAAAAGAGGAACACCACGGTTCGGCCCGAAACCCTTGACAGAATTTTATCAAGCTTCTGAATCGCTTCCCCCAGGGGAGTCGGGTCCTGAGTGGCCTTTTCCCTGTAAACGCCAGCCTTCGCCGTCGGCAGCTTATTGATTGCTGCGTCAGCCTGCACTTTAAAATAAGGCTGCATATCAAGGTAGGCTTTAAATGGCGTGTATGTGTACAGGCCGGCATTCCAGTCCAGTTCGGGAAGGAGCTGGTTCCTCTCTTTAAGGATCTTTCTCGCTACCTCAACCTGTTTCATTCCCGTGTCCTTGTACGGTTCCCCCATGGAGCCTGAAGAATCAAACAAAATGATGAAATTATCCGCGGTCTTCACATACTTCTCTTTCAAAACCACTTTTTCGATAACTACCTCTTTTTCGATGACTTTTTCTTCCACAACTGCTTTCGCAGCCAGCCCATTCGTTGCAACCAGGACTGACATGAGCATCACCAAAAACATTCCCATAATTCTTAATTTACTATTCATGATTTTACCTCCTCATTTGTGTTTAAAATATTATCGATTGAAAAATCAACATTGCCAAATTCTTGCGGTCAACTATCACCTCCTTCCCTCATCCAGGTTTTCCACCGAAAGCAGCGGCAGGTGGAGCTCGTAAAGTGTATTCAAAACACCTGACAGCGCGGCCTGGTCTATCAAGTGACCCACCAGCAGTGTCACCGGCAGTTTCTCTTTTGTGGTGGTACTGGTGATGGCCATGCCGCCCAGCCGATCGGCCCAGGTGTCATCCAGACGTCCCTGGACGCGGATGCGATAGGTGGCCGGCGTTTCTAATTTGTGACCTTTCCCAGAGCGCGATTGAGGCATGGTTATCACTCCTTTGATTTAGAGTCGATTGGATTGCTTGACTTAGGCTTGTATTCCAAAGATAACACTTTATGGCAGACTGTAAATTACC
>JAIWDV010000342.1:0-2394 GCA_048632525.1 Bacteroidales bacterium
AACAGAGATGAATCCTCTAAACTAATACTGCAATCTCGTCAGCCAACTCAAATGCCCGCAGTTTTGTGTGATCACGCATGATTTGTCCCTATTAGCCTTCTACCTTCAGTCTATCCACCTGAATAGTTACGAACATTGTATCCTTTTTTCTCCAGCACTTCAGCCAAAGCTCTCTGCGCTTTTGGTTCGCCGTGAACCAGTTTTATCTTTCCTGGTTTCTCGGGCATGGATTCTACCCATTCAACCAGTCCTTTCTGATCTGCATGGGCAGAGTAACCACTCAGGGAATGGACTTTTGCTCTAATGGAGACCTTCTTCCCGTCCAGATAGACATATCCATCGGGCCGGTTGCTATATTTCATGATATCCCGGCCCGGTGTTCCATGCGCCTGATACCCCACAAAGAAGACATCATTTAACGGATCTTCAAGGCCGGTTATTAGATGTTCAACAATTCTTCCACCAGTACACATGCCGCTGCCGGCGATTATGATGGCTGGGCCACCCATACCCATGAGCCTCTGATGGTCTTTGTAGTCTCTTACTGCGTAAAGGTGATCAAAATCAATAGGGTGGTCCCCTTGATAAAGGAGGTTTTTAGCCTCCAGGTCCCAGTACTCGCTGAGTTCCGAGTAAATCTTTGTGATTTTTAGTCCAAGGGGGGAATCTATAATTACAGGTATTGCAGACTTCGAATTAAGCGCGGGAAATTCCTGACTGTATTGGGAGTCTGAAAACAACCTGTCCATCTCATAGATCAGCTCCTGAGTACGACCAAGTGCAAATGCAGGGATAAATACCTTTCCTCCATCATTCAGCGCACCCTCCAGGACGGTCCCCAGCATCATTGTCCTCTGCTGTTCACTGTCATGGATTCTGTCCCCGTAAGTAGACTCAAGAATCAAGACATCACATGGTTCCGGCACATCCGGGTCGCAGAGAATTGGTCTGTTTTTTCCTCCAAGATCTCCTGAAAATATAACCGACCACCCGGGGTCTTTTCCCTCAAAACGAATAAAACATGAACCGAGTATGTGTCCTGCGCGATAGAGCGTAAACTTTACACCATTTTTCAGGTCGAATTCCTGCTGATATTCAAAACCCCAGGAAAGATCATCGATGGTTTTCTCCAGTTCTCTGATCCGTTCCTCCGACATGGTGGAAAAGGTCATGGAATCCCTCAACATCGGCCCAAGAAGTACTTTTGTGGGATGTGTGGTGATAATTTCACCCTTGAAACCCTGTCCAACTATCTCCGGTACTCGCCCGACATGATCGATATGAGCATGGGTAAGAAAGAGGTAATCCACTTCTGACGGCAAAACAGGCCAGTCTTTCATGGGAAGAACAGAATCTCCGCCCTGTGCAGCTCCGCAGTCCACCATGATGTTGAGTCCATTGGCCCTTAACAGATGGCATGAGCCGGTTACCTGGTTTTCAGCCCCAAGATGGAAGATGTTTGGGGATAGATTATTCATACAAGAGCCAAAAACCGGGAACAGGTTATAAACTTATGCTGACGAAAGCTGGATAGAAAACAGCTCATTCTGTTTGATGTTTCAGCAAGATTCACATAGTGGCGGAAACGCCGATCCAGTCTCATACCATCCACTCTGGGCTGGTCAGGATCAAATTCCCAGGGATGGCAATAAAACAGGTAGTATTCTTGCCGTCGGAGAATCTGGACTACACCCTGTTTGAACAACCAAAACGGCCATAACCGAAAATAGCCGCCTCCGCCCCAGGGGATGCTTTTCCCACCCAGTTTCAGATTGCTTATCGGTAGCTCTGTAAAACTATTTTCTCCATTCAACCTTGCTTTCGGGAAATGCTGTCGAATACTATCCATCTTCCCGTATCGACTGTGCATGGAGAAATCATTGTAGCTGGAATCATAGCGATAGCCGAACTCTTTAAGAAGATCTACAAGTTCTTGGGTTATGGAAAAGCTCGGGGCACGATAGCCGTGGACAGGCTGACCTATAATATCCTCAAGGAGGGACTTACTTCGATAAAGGTCTTTCTTGAGTTCAGAGGAAGAAAGTTCATAACAAAGCTGATGGCCGTATCCGTGAGATGCCACTTCATGGCCACGAGCCTTTACTTCCTTCACAAGGCCAGGAAAACGTTCAGCTATCCAACCAAGCACAAAGAAAGTCGCTGAAATATGAAAATCGTCTAACAAATCAAGGAGGACATGGGTGTTGTCCTCGACGCGGAACTCGCAGGAATCCCAGGAATTAGGAGGAAAATGGGGACGGAGGTTTTCTACCTGGAACCAATCCTCTACATCAACCGTCAGTAGAATGTAACTCATATATGATTCAGCTGAAAAAACTCAATCTGCGGCGCAGTACGATAAAACGATAGTAACTATTCAGGTTGAAGGTTGAA
>JAIWDV010000343.1:0-2329 GCA_048632525.1 Bacteroidales bacterium
CAGGGCATTTACAAGCGGGTACAGATTTAATCTTTCGGATTATTATCGGGAAGATATGGATAACAAAGATTATGTATTAACCCATATCGAACATGAAGTGCGCGAGGTCTCGGATTATTACGGGGCTTCTATAGAGAGCATGGGGTCGGAATCGCCTTATATCAATCGTTTTAAATGTATTCCATTTGAAGTTCCATATCGCCCGTCGCGTGATACCGCAAAACCTGTAGTGCGAGGCACCCAGACAGCTATCGTGGTCGGCCCGGCAGGCGAAGAGATATATACGGACGGCACGGGTCGTGTTAAGGTACAATTCCACTGGGACCGTGAGGGGAAAAAGGATGAAAACAGCTCGTGCTGGATTCGCGTGAGCCAGACTGCGGCAGGACAGGGGTGGGGTAGTGTGAACATCCCTCGCATCGGCCACGAAGTCGTTGTTGATTTTCTTGAAGGCGATCCTGACAGGCCGATTATCAACGGTTGTGTTTACAATGGCATGAATACCATTCCCTTCGGCAGTGGTATTATGAGCGGAGCCAAGTCCAACACCTCGCCCGGCGGGGGCGGCTACAACGAGTTTTCTCTCAATGACACCGCAGGCAAGGAGATGATCATCGTCCACGGCCAGTACGACATGGAATCGACCATCGAAAACGATCAGACACTGACAGTCCATAACAACCGAACGAGCACCATTGACGTGGATGATTCTGAGACCGTTGGGAGCAATCAGACTATCAATGTTGGCGCCAATCAGGATGTTACTGTTGGTGCGAATCAGAGCGTTAAGGTTGGATCTAACAAGACCGAAACCATCACCATTGCCAAAGCCCTGAGTATAGGAGCGGCTTATCAGGTGAGTGTCGGTGCTGCTATGAATGAGAGCGTGGGAGCGCTCAAGGCTGAGGAGATAGGTGGTGCCAAAATCGTGGGTGTTGGAGCACATAGTAGCGAAAATGTTGCAGCAAGTAAATCGCTGAATGCTGGCGGGAATATCTCTGAAAAGGCAGGAAAGAATATTTCTGTAAATGCCGGCGGGAACATCTCTGAAAAGGCCGGGAAAAATATCTCCTGTGATGCCGGAAAAGATGTCAGCATTAAATCCGGCAAAAAGATGGCCTTGAGTGCCGGAGACGATTTTGCTGTTTCAGGGAAAAAGAAAGGGGTTATTGATATTAAAGATGAGCTGGTTATCAAGAGTGGAAAGGCCTCAATAACCTTGAAAAAGAATGGAGAGATCACTATCGACGGTAAGGATATCACTATCAACGGCAAAAAGATCAATATCAAGGGATCAGGAGACATCATCATGAAGGGAAGCAAAATCAAACAGAATTGATATGAAAAAATTGTTGGTTGAAAATATCCACAAATTGGAAATCCCAAACCAGGTCGAAGCCGTTCGCGTCGGTAAGATTGCGAACATAGATGAGAGCGGAAAGGTTTTTGTCGATTTCTCCGGTAATTCACGAGGGCCAGTGGCAGCGCGCTTTACCAGTTCCGTAAAATTGGAAAACTTACGAAGTGCCGCCTCAGCCGACCAGGAAGTCTTGCTCGTTTTTGAAAAAAATGATCCTGACCTTCCTATTATTATTGATACCTTAGGCTCTCTTGTCGACGAAATTATGGAATCGTCAACGGTTGCTGTAGATGAGAAGATGCCGAAAGATGTGACAATAGATGGGGAAAAAGTTACCCTTGACGCTAAGGAGGAGATCGTGTTGCGGTGCGGCAAGACGAGCATCACGCTTACTCGGGCCGGGAAAGTGCTTATTCGCGGGGCGTATCTACTGAGTCGTTCTTCTGGTGTAAACCGCATTAAAGGCGGCTCGGTGCAGATCAACTAACGGCGTCAGACTCAGGAGAGCTTACCTCATTATCTCATGTGCGGGAGAGTCGATTGAACAACTCATGTGGTTGGATAATATATACTATTCTTTTTACAGCCTGGCCAAGCTCGGTACGAAACGATTGCAGCTGAGAAATCTGCGGAGGATTAAACCCACGTGCAATATTCCCAAAAACGGTGAGGTTCTTCGTTGGATTGTATGCAATGCCAAATTTGGGACTAAATGCAGAAATAGAAGTTAATCCAAAATTCAATGACGGATTAGAAAAATTAACTTTTGGAACAGAAGTCGAGGTAATATCAGATATAGAAATTAAATTAGGGAATAAAAATTTTTCTGTGAACGTTTACAAATTTTCTTTGCGAACTAGCTGATTTAATAAAGCAGGAATAGGGGCTTACGGAGGACTCTAGATGAGGCAGGACCTGGAAGAGCGTTTTATTGACGGGCAGTTTAAATTCATGGATGAGGATTTTGAG
>JAIWDV010000344.1:0-2311 GCA_048632525.1 Bacteroidales bacterium
AAAACTTATTCAGAAGGTACCACTAATTAAAAAACCTGAACTATTAGATGATATTTTACAGGAAACAGAAGAATTAATTAAGATTTTCGTTACGAGTATCAAAACGGCTGAAAAGAAACCACGCCTTGGCGTGGTTGAATGTTCGGTATTGGATGTTTGTTTTTTTATTTCACGCCTTGGCGTGATTGGACGTTCGATGTTCGACGTTCATCTTACAAAACCCTGTTTCAGTGTGGTGAATGTTTACAAAATAACTTAGCGTTTATGGAGTTAGCAGGAATGCCCAGTAGACCCATTCTTCTATTTTTCCTTTTTTGTATTGTAGTTCCATCGCAAGTTCTTTCTCAAGAAAAGGACATTTCCACTTCACAGCACAAACATTCTGATAAAATTGCCACAGAATTGACCTTACTTCGAGCAGCTATTTGCGAAAGGATAAAGGACTTTGCACCTGAAAACCAGGCGGTTGTTTTTTCTGTAAAAATTGGAAAAATATTTTGCTTCACACACTTTGACCCTGTGCCTGAAAAAAGCGACATTTACCATAGCTGGTATTACAGAGACAAACTCATCACGAAACAAAAGTTGTCTCTAAGACCACCTCGATGGTCAACCTATAGCTCCATCCAACTTCGTGAATATGACAAAGGACCCTGGCGGGTGACAATAACTGATCAGGCCAATAAAACCCTGGGCGTACTGCGCTTCAGCATTACCAATTGATAAGCCATGAATAATTTCTTTATTGCTCTTTCCAGTATCCACTGGACAGACATAATCGACATTTTATTTATCAGTTACGTCCTCTTCCGTCTTTATGTCCTGTTTAGAGCAACCCCGGTATTACGCGTACTTATTGGGATTGGAATACTCTGGATTTTTCAGCGGGTGGCCGTCTGGCTGAATCTGGTGGTTACCAGTTGGGCGATTCAGGGGATTATTGCGGCCGTTGCTCTCATCGTGATTGTTGTCTTTAGAAATGAGCTTCGGTCTGTGCTCCAGGCGAAGAATCTGAGATCGCTGCTTTGGGGATATACTCATGAAGTGGTCCAAACTCCCATCGAAGTAATATCAGAGACTGTCTTTGATCTGGCTAAAAAACCCTATGGTGCCTTGATTGTTTTTGAACAAAAAGTTGATTTGAATACGGTGGTGCATAGTGGAATTCCATGGGATGGGATCGTCTCAAAAGAGATGATCCTGAGCATATTCTGGCCCGATAACCCGGTCCATGATGGGGCAGTCATTATTCAGAATAATCGGATTTCACAGGTAGGCGCAATTCTTCCTGTATCTGGAAGTAAGGATTTGCCGTCCCACTACGGGACGCGCCACCGGGCGGCTGCTGGTCTGGCTGAACTCACGGATGCGATAGTGATCGTAGTGTCCGAAGAGACTGGAAAGGTAGCTATAGTCAGAGACGGGAAGCTAAGAAACGTGCGAGGCAAAAAGGAGCTTGCACGACTGCTGGAAGAATCTTTGAATCAGGATTGGAAAACGAAAGGACTTTCCAGGAGAAAGCAGAAACTTGAACTTCCTGTTGCAGCTTTGGCTTCATTTCTCTTTGTAATGGCAGTCTGGTTCGGTTTTACAAGAGGTTTGGATACCCTCGTAACCCTCGATGTTCCCATTGAATATATGAAACGCCCCCCTAAAATGGAAATCCTGGAGGCATCGGTACACACCATCCGTTTTCAGTTGAGCGTATCTGGTACAATCCTAAAATCGATTAGCCCTGATCAGGTTCAGGTACGATTAGATCTGAGTAAGGCGATCGTGGGTCAGAATTTCTTCACCATCACCAACGAAAACATCAAGCTACCGCCCGGAGTGCTTCTAAAGGAAATGGAACCGAGTGTTGTGGACGTTACCCTGGATGTAAAAGTAAAAAAGGAGTTGCCTGTCCAGGTTGACTGGATAGGAAAATTACCCGTTTACCTCATGTTAACCAAAGTAAAAATAAAGCCGGAAGAAATTGCTGTCATCGGAGGGCGCAGTATATTAGAGAAAATTTCGACTCTCTATACGGAAAAAATACGACTCGATACCATTGAAAAATCGGGGGAAATCACCGCTAATTTGGCATTACGCCCTGCATCTTTAAAGATCGCTCAGGGATCTAAAAAGCAGGTTAAAATCACGTACATAGTGAAATCAGTGTTCTCGGAAGATGTGAAAGAGGAATAGGAGGCTGTCCGAGAAACATAAAACCGATTCAACAATTCTCATTATGGCTTCCACCTGACATGGGCGTAGCGAATCTTTTTAAAAAAAAGAGGGAGGCAAGTGATGTTCCTCTTGCCCCCCTTTA
>JAIWDV010000345.1:0-2303 GCA_048632525.1 Bacteroidales bacterium
TCCTATCATTTATTCTGTTCTTCTCGTTTCTTAACACCCGAGAGGGAGTTTCCCAAGATTTTCCTCAAAAGAGAAAAATAATCTTTTTTGATACTTTTGATTTTGGGAAGTTAGGTGATCGATGGCATTATTCTGATAAGTCGGAGACGATCAAAATCAATTACGATCCCCGCTATGCACATTCGGGTGCTTGCTCTATGGAAGTCACCGCCCTACCCGGCAAAAATGCCGGCGGGATGGCAAGAATCCGGTTTATGCCGGGTTATGATAAAGTCCATGTTAGATGGTATTGCAAATTTGGCGCTGATTTCGATCAGGGAAACCTGATGCACTTGAATAAACTCATTGCCGCAAAGGACCGTTGGCCTGCCACGGCTGGTAAGCGACCATCCGGCTTTGATTTTTTTCGAACTACTCTGGATGTATGGAGAGACTGGGGACGAAATCCTGCACCAGGAGAGCCGGTGTTATACTCCTACTTTCCTTTAATGAAAATTGATCGTAAGACAGGAAAATACTGGGGAAACCTGTTTAAACCCAAAAGAAAGATTCTGATCAAGCGAGACAGATGGTACTGCATGGAAATGATGCTCAGGGCAAATGACGCGGGACGCAATAATGGCGAACAAGCCTTCTGGATCAACGGCAAATTGATCGGCCATTTCAAGAATATTACCTGGCGATACACTAATGATCTGAAGATAAATTCATTCTTACTCGGCCTTTATATTCATGATAACAAAAAAACTAATCGTATCTGGTATGACGATGTTGTCGTGAGCACTGGCTTTATTGGCTTATAGTGGGAAAAGGTCTCGTGTCATGAAAAGTAATAAGCTCCTCTATCGGGGTCTTGTATTAATTGCCTTAGGCTTTTCGGGTCTGGTGCTGTACGGAATCTTTATTGAGCCATATCAGGTGGAGATTCACCATGTGAGGATTGAGAATGCTCGCCTGGCGAAAGTTCTTGAAGGCAAAATTGTGGTTCATCTTTCGGATCTTCATATAAGCACGATTGGAAAAAAGGAGCAAAAAGTGCTGAAGATCCTGGAGGAGATTGAACCAGATTTCGTGTTTCTCACGGGCGATTATACCAGGTGGAATGGCGATAATGATGCGGCATTGATCTTTCTTTCCAGACTAAAGGCCAGGGTGGGTGTTTGGGCTGTGATGGGTGATTATGATTATAGCCGTTCCAGGAAAAGCTGTCTTTTTTGCCATGAAGCCGGCTCGGGTAAGCCTACGCGACAACATAATGTTCGGTTTTTGAAAAATTCACTGGAGCATGTCGGCCTTCCCTGCGGGTTTATTGTAATTGGAGGGATTGATCGACAAGCGGGTCTACCCTTCTCTTCTAACATCTTCTCTTTTTCCAAAAATTTGGAGGAGCCCGCCATCATCCTGAGCCATGATCCCCTGAACTTTGAACTGATTGATGATGATCAAGATGTGCTTATGCTCTCAGGGGATACCCATGGAGGGCAGATCCCCCTTCCCTCCCGGCTTTGGGGGCTTCTTGGATATGAAAAGTGCGCACGGTATAGTCAGGGCCTTTTTGAGAAAGGGGACAAAAAAATGTTCGTTAGCCGGGGAATCGGGACAAGCCATGTGCCCATCCGGATTTTCAGGTCTCCTGAGGTGGTTGTTTTGCACTTTGAGCCATGAAAACCCATTGCAAAAAGTAAATATGATTAAATTAATTTTGATCCTAGCATGTGTTTGTACCCTGTTTGGTTGCCATAGCGATGTTCCTGCGGAGCGGGTACTTTTTGATTTTGAATCTGATGCAGAATTGGATCAGCTCCGATGGAAGTGCCACGTACTTTTTTCCCTTTCGGGTGAGCATATCACCCATGGCAATAGATCTTTGAGGGTAGAGCTTTATCCATCAAATTATCCCGGATTGAACCCCATACTGAAAGAGAACGACTGGCGAGGCTATGCGTACCTGTGTTTTGACATATTTAATCCGGACGACAAAGAAATCCCGGTATCCGTAAGGATCGATGACCGAAAGAATCATCCGGAGTATAAGAATCGTTATAACAAGAAATTAATACTTCAACCAGGAATGAACCATATGAGGATACCTCTGGATACCTTGATGACTTCCGGCACACAGAGAAAACTTGATATAAAAAAAATCCACAGACTTATGATTTTTCTGGCCCGCCCTGAAAAAAAAGTGGTCTTGTACGTGGACTATATAAGACTGATTTCATGAAACGGCTGAAAGCGCAAAGGACAGAAAACAGCGCTGAAAGCTCAAGGCTCAAAGCGCATACCGCAGAGAGTAGAGATAG
>JAIWDV010000346.1:0-2283 GCA_048632525.1 Bacteroidales bacterium
CCTTAGTTGAACTTAATATACGAATACGTGGAAACATTTTCCAGATATATAGTCCTATATCATGGAAAAATTTTACATTTATCAACACTGTTAGCTGAAACGACTCAATAAAACGTACCATATGATTAATTGCGAAACAATAAGACCCAATACTTTAGGAAAATGATGAGCTTCTTGATCGGTATAAATTCTTATTTCGGGGTTTCGGGCCTCTTGACGATTCTCGGCCTTCTCCTCGGTTTCCTATATTGGCTCGACAAGAGAAGAGACCCACAAAGAAAACTTTCTCATGATGCTTTCAAATATTTTGAGCAAACATTCACCCCTGCTCTTCACCTTCTTGATGACCCCAAGCAAACCAGTTACGTCATTCTTGCTGATGAACTTCCCAAACATGAAGACGCCTTCCTCGCTTTTGAACACATCCTGAAAGGCACTAAAAGCGAAGCCAGATTTAAAACAAAATGGACTGAATATATAGATAAATGCGAAAAGATAAGGCAATACGGATACAATATTTGCCTTGGAGAAGATGGTGGGCCTCCAACTATAGGTATTCTTGAACATATACAAGACCGTCAAGGCAATCTTATAGAAATTAAACCAGACAAGGCATATAAAGAAAAACTAAAAAAAATGATTAATGAACTGCTTGAAATTGCAAAACATTGATACCTACTCAAATAGCAAGCTGCCGGAGTAGGACGCTCGTAAACTCGCGCCTTTCAGTTGCACCGCCAACTGAGAATTTGACTGATGAAAAAAACTACTTTTGGTTTATGGGAGGCAGTAGATGGTTGTAAAAATAGGGAACTCGGATGAAAATAACGAAAATCAAGGGGAAACTGGGAATAGCGAAAAATGGTCTCGTTCTGTTTGGCTTTCGATCCTTGTGGTACTTTTCATTCTGATATTAGTAGCCTTTTCAGTGGTAAACTTGCCTGGACGCTATAAAGCCATTGTAGTCAATGATGTGGGTGTAGTGCTCATACTTGATACAGCAAAAGGAAATATATGGAGTTATTTTGGCGACATTAATAGGGCAATAATAACCTACCAAGGAAAACTTAAGGCCGGAGAAAAAATTCCTGAACGAATTGTTGTTAAAGGGCGATAATTCGATCCCAATGTGAAATACCTTGAACAGCTAACAAAGGCATGGAGATAGACTGGGAAAAGCGGGCACTATTTTACTTTTGCAAAAGCCTTTATAGAAAATCACATTTTACAATAGTTTCTTAGCTTTTCCCTGCGCACTCATGCCCGGCATTAGGCGCGCGTAATCGGATTACTTGGTGAAGTAGGTGTCTATGTATCAGAATGATTCCTTCCTGACAGACACGTTGGCTGTTGTTGCTCAAAATTGGGTAGACGAGTTCCGCAAAACGTGGGGATTGGATGCATTGGCTCCTCCAAATGGTATGGAGCACCTTACCTGGGAGTTTGCCAAGGTTTGCGATCAGATTGCTGCGCGAATCGTTGCTGCCACACGAACTCTTGAGCGTAACCACGGTAACTTCGACGAGCTCCTTAATTACCTACGTGATAACTTGGGGGTAGACCCTGAACAAGACACGTTCTTTGCTCATTTACTTGAGGCCCATCTTGCTGGTGATTTGGAAGATGAACTCGATCGAATGCGCCTCCGAGCCTTAAAGCTCGTGAGGTATCTTGTGGACACGAGATCGGAACGTGTCCGGGCTTATCTTGTGCGAGTTGGCGCTTGCTTCCTGCGCGGTCTTAAAACTGAAACCGTGGTGATGTGCGGTGCTGTGATTGACGCAGCGCTGCAAGAGTTCCTAGACGACGAAGAGGTTCGGGCATCAATACGGTGTGGGAGGTACGTTTTATTGGGTCACCGCATTAAGTTCATGGGCCAAAGCGGGCGCTGGGATGAAGCTACCGTCAAAATCGCTTTTGGGTTGGCGGACGAGCGCAACAATGCGATACATACCGCACCCGAGTTGGCTCGCGGCGTAGACGAGGTTATGGCAGACCTTGTTTTTCTTCTTGGCAGAATACCTTAAGATCCTAAGGTTTGGTGAACAACGCCTAACCTGTCAGTCCAGGTGACAGCCAGGGCCGAGCCGTTCTGACAAAATGAGAAATACCGAAACTTAATCAATTTTAACGAGGTCTGTAGAAGCCCTGGCTGCCCCTGACTTCGGCGTTAGACATAGCACAAAGAAGCAAATGGGGTCAAAGCAAATGGGGTCAAAGCAAATGGGGTCAAAGCAAATGGGGTCAAAGCAAATGGGGTCAAGTCTACGGTTGACCCTTGCT
>JAIWDV010000347.1:0-2266 GCA_048632525.1 Bacteroidales bacterium
GCCAGCTCATTCAATCGGCCTTACCCGGGGGCCTTAACACTGATCCCTATAAAACAGCTCTGCTGACAGAGGAAGGCCTGAGCGCCATGGCCGTCCTGCATCCTCCTTCTGAAGAAAAAAGGCTCCTTTCCTGGATAAAGGATCATCCGGGAAAAAGGCTTCCCGGGCCCCTTCAGGAATTCTATGTTCTTCAAAAAAAAGGATGGATAGTAATCCGGGAGCAGGCAAGAAAGAGACGGGCAGGCCCTCTTATGCGAAAGTTTGTGCGACCAATGAAGAACGTCCGTCTTAAGTCCGTTCTCGCTAAAAGAACTGGCCCGTTTGAGGCCAAAAATGAACTTGTATTTATGGAAACAGTCTTCAGCTCCGATGATACGTTATTGAGTGAACTCACAGCCAAATTCACCAATGCCTCATATCTTGTAAAAAAATGGGTCAAAAAAGGTGTATTGGAAGAGTATACAGGGACTGTTTATCGAAATCCGGCTGGAGAAATTGTGTTTCCATCTCTTGCACCAGTCAAACTTTTTGAACAGCAAACCCAGGCCGTCAATCATATTCAAAAATGTCTTGACAGAAAGGCCTTTTCGGCCTGTCTGCTTCATGGGGTGACCGGCAGCGGCAAGACAGAAGTCTACTATCGGGCAGCCAGACATGCGATTCGCTCGGGCCGGCAGGTGATATTGATGGTGCCGGAAATAGCCCTTTGTGTCTATATGGAGGGCCTTTTCAGGACGCGGCTGGGCAACCGGGTTGGCATTTACCACAGTGGGCTCAGCGAAGGTGAAAGGTATGATGAGTGGATGCGCATGGCGAGAGGCGATGTGGACCTTGTCATCGGTGCCCGTTCCGCCCTGTTTGCTCCACTACCTGAATTAGGCCTGATCATCGTGGATGAAGAGCATGATTCAGCCTATAAACAGGAAAACAGTCCACGATACCAGGCACGAGATGCTGCTGTTGTGAGAGCGAAGTTAGAAAAGGCAATGGTGACACTGGGTTCTGGAACACCCTCTGTCCAGTCCATTTATAACACCATCAACGGCAGGTATCATCTGCTTTCGATGCCTGACAGGGTTGAAAAACGGCCTCCACCTGATGTTGAAATTGTGGATATGAAGACTCTGGAGGGCAAGGGTAAGCAACCCGGGGATGAGATTCTGAGCCCCAAACTTAGAGAAGCCCTTGATCAAAACCTGAGGGCGGGGAATCAGACCATCCTTTTTTTGAATCGGAGGGGCTTTCATAGTTTGTTTTTATGCCGTTCCTGCGGTAAACCCATTCGTTGTCCCAACTGCGATGTGGCACTTACCTATCATCTAATGGGACACCAACTGAAGTGCCATTATTGCGGCTTTTATTCTGGGACACAAATAAAATGTCCCTCATGCGGGCGCGGGGAGCTTAAATCATACGGATTCGGCACTGAGAAACTGGAGCAAACACTCACAGAGCTTTTCCCGACCGCACGGATTGCGAGATTGGACACTGACAGTACCCGCAAGAAGGGACAGGCCTTACAAATATTGAGGAAATTCAGCGATTATAAAACAGACATTCTCGTTGGCACCCAGATGATTACAAAGGGCTATGATTTTCCAAAGGTGACATTGGTGGGTGTAATTGCGGCTGACCTTTCCCTTGGGTTTCCTGACTTCAGGGCCGGGGAGCGTACCTTCCAGATGCTCTCACAGGTTGCCGGCAGGTCAGGACGGGGAAGTCAAAGAGGCCGGGTGATTATCCAGACCTTTAATCCGGATCACTACGCCTTGATCACGGCCACTGCTCACGACTACCAATCATTTTTTGAAAAGGAAAATGACCTCAGAAAGCAATTGAGCTACCCTCCTTTTTCTCACCTGGCATGTCTAAGGCTTCTTGGGAACAGCAAGAGAAAAACGGCAGATGCAGCTCAACGTCTGAGCCTGGGGATCAGGGGCATTTTGGCTAAGTGGCCCAAGCGGGGAAAGGAGATCCTGGTGTTGGGGCCCGTGGAGGCTCCGATTTCAAAAATAAAAGGAAAATTCCGGTGGCAAATCCTGCTGAAAAGTGAAAGCTCTTCGCTTTTGCATCATCTTTTGGGCAGAATCGAAAAATCTGCAAGAAAGGATCTTAAATCAAGCGGTGTTCATCTCATCCTGGATGTAGATCCATACCAGATGCTCTGATTACCTACATCCAGTTATACTTTAAACGGTTATAATTTTAGCTTTCTAATTCTTGATACACTCGTAAAAAGTCGAAAATAGCGTCATTGCGAGCGGAG
>JAIWDV010000348.1:0-2253 GCA_048632525.1 Bacteroidales bacterium
AGCCTTTAAGCGTGGATACGGTTCAACATCAGCAGAAATTCTCCCATCCGCTCCCCAGCGGTTTTTTTATTTCCTCTTTTTTCTCTAACCCGTTAACCAACCTGATTTGGCAATAAAAATTTACTTTCCCCCACAATCCCTATTGATGATATCTGAAATATCGGCTAACATTTCTATAAGGTGTAATCAGATGACAATCGAAAAGCGTTACAGAAAAAGATACAAATCAGGGAACACTCCTTGGGACGCCGGTCAGCCAGATTTCAATCTTATCGAAATTGTGACCAAAAATCCTATTCTGAGCTGCAAAGTCTTAGATGTTGGCTGTGGAACCGGAGACAATTCCATATGGCTTGCCCAGAACCGCTTTCAGGTTATTGGTACTGATATTTCGGACATTGCTATAGAGAAAGCAAAAGAAAAAGCTTCTAAAGCCAACGTTAAATGCGATTTCATACTTGTTGACTTTCTTAAGAACAAAATTGAAGGAGCTCCTTTTGGTTTTGTATTTGACAGAGGCTGTTTTCACTCATTCAGTTCTGAAGATGATCGAAGAAGGTTTGCACAAAATGCCGCTACTCATTTGGAAGAAGCTGGCCTGTGGCTAACAATCGTTGGCAACGCTGATGAGGATCGCCAAGGTCCTGGCCCACCTCAACGGACTGCAGGAGATATAGTCTTGGCAGTGGAGCCTTATTTTGAGATTCTTTCACTTCAATCAAGCCACTTTGGATCGAATCGTCCAAATCCACCTAGAGCCTGGAGGTGTCTGATGCAGAAACGGCATGTCACATAGTTGCTTTTAATATTTACTATAATTGCTCATATAACCAACGGATGAACCAGACGGGAATTACTCGCGGATCTTACCGTTAAGGGCTGTGCTGGCTTGAAAGGTATCAGGCCCGCTGGTTATCCGTAAAGTTAGCTTGTGCTATCTGCTTATCAAAGGAGACATTTAACAGCCCGAAATAGTTAGGTATTCCAATTGTAAGTTGGACAGGATTTTGCGGGAATCCTTAAACGCCTTTTGGCAAGTACTTCAAACTGGAGCCAGGCAATTTATTTCACAATCATTTGGGTTAGTCTTGAATCGACCGTTTTTATGTTACAAAATGAAATCGTAATCAAACGGGATCAATCGGCATTAAGAGATATGGCAAGAATTGTTGACCGACGAACTGGACTGGGCAGGAGTGGCCAAAAGCAAACATGTGTTAAAACCGTTTCATGTCAGCTTCTCCAACAAGGTGAAGGCTCTGGTTGGAAAATATGTGTTGTGAAATTGACCGCCTTTTTATAGGGTAGTTCCGGCTTTTTTAGATTAGATGAGAATGGGAGTATCTATCATGTTCAACAAAAACCAAAGATCTATTATTTTCAGGTGCATGGTCGTTTTTATTGCAATTTTCTGGTCAACTGATCTTTTTGCTATCAGTGCCGAGAATTTTCAAACCGCGCTTATCGAACAGCTCGAATACCACCCTGCACAGTACTTTGGCATTAAAGGACAGGGAATGGACGCCGAAAGTATAGATCAAGTACTTTCAAAAATGTATCATGAAAATGGCCTTCAGCCTCTTTGGGTAGGCACCGACGGACCCGGAAAACGTGCCAGGGCAATCTTTAAGACGCTCAAGGCCGCTGATATTCAAGGGCTCAACCCCGAGCGCTATCTCATAGATAAAATTGAAGAGTACTGGGAGAGCACTGATGTGGTGGGCCTGGTAAGACTCGATATTCTCCTTACCCTTGGACTGCGTAGTTATGTAGCTGATATGAGGGAAGGAAGAATTGAACCCCGAAAAATCGACCCCAAGCTATTTGCAACGGCGCGTGACGTTGAAGTGGATTATAACTCCCTCAGGGAGCAGGCCCTTTCAGCTCCGGATATGCAGGCGTTCCTGGAGCAACAGGTGCCACCGTTCCTCCAATACCGTGAACTTCGAAAGGCCCTTAAAAAGTACAGGGAGATTAAGACAAAGGGCGGTTGGGAGTCCATACTTGAGGGGAAGGTTTTAAAACCGGGCATGGAAGATGAGCGGGTGAGACTCATTCGGAAGAGACTTGTTGTCACCGGTGATCTCGAGTCTGACAATTTAGAGGGGATAATATACGATGACGAAACCGTAAAAGCTGTCAAACACTTCCAGTCTCGCCATGGCCTTGAGACTGATGGAATTATTGGCAAAAATACCGTGTCAGTAATGAACTTCCCTGTTGATGCAAAGATCCGCAAGATTCGAATCAACA
>JAIWDV010000349.1:0-2233 GCA_048632525.1 Bacteroidales bacterium
ATACTTTTATCAATGTAGAGATATGTGGCTGGAGGAGCATCAAAGCCCGCAAGCAGTTTGTCCACTACAATGAGCAATTTCATCCGGGCAGGCTCGTCTACAAACTTCTTTTTCACTTCATCTCCAAACTTCTCCGGATCTTTACCATCCAGCATCTTCTGATAAACTTCGTATTTTTTCAGTTTGTCGGTAAGTGTGTCTTCGCCTGTGCTTTCGCCTTTCATATCATCTATTGAGGGTGTATATGAGGTAATGATGGCGCATTTTTTAAAACCGGTATTCTGAAACAGTTCATAGTATTTACATGCCTGATAAATACTGCCTGACACCAGCAGGGCATTACCCGCCCCGCTTTGTAAACGATCTTTTGTTGCCATGTCCAGCAGAATGTCAGCTACTATTTTTTCCAATCTGGATTGCGAGCTGAGGACGCGCTTCATGGTTCCCCACTTCTTTTTGAGTTCTGTTTTTGCGTAGTCAGTTAATCCACTGGTTTTTGCATCAAACCACTGGTCGATCTTTGCCTGTGAGGTGATATTCTGGTCAACGTTTCGTGCCTCGTATCGCAGATCAAGCACCACTTTATCTTTGACTGCTTCATCGAATTTGTAGGTGTGGATATATTTACCAAACACTTCGATGCTTTTCTTTTTATCTTTTTTAAGCAGGGGCGTGCCGGTAAAACCGATGAACAGGGCATTGGGCAAAATGAGTTTCATGGCGTCGTGCAGTTTACCTGACTGTGTGCGGTGGCACTCGTCTACAAATACATAGATATCGCCTTTTGCTCTGAAGTCTTTGGGCAGACTTCTTTTAAGCTCGTCAATATAGCTATCGTAATCGGCTTCTTCCTTGTTAGCGAATTTATGGATAAGCGAGCAGAGCAACGACGGTGTTGCTGCATTTAATTTTTCAATCAAGTCTTTTCCGCTTCTGGTGCGGACAATCCCTTCACTAACACCTTTGAATACTCTTTCTATCTGCTTATCCAGATCATCACGGTCGGTAATGATGAGCACACGGGCATCGTTGATATTCTCGCGTATCCATCTGGCGAGCCAGACCATGATCAGGCTTTTGCCACTGCCCTGGGAGTGCCAGATGATACCGCCTTCGCGTCTGCGCAGGCTTTCCTGTGATGCCTTGACTGCAAGGTACTGATTGTGACGGCAGATCTTTTTGGTGCCCCTGTCGTAGACAATGAAGTCGTGTAACAGCTCTAAAAACCGCTCTTTCTGGCATAGCTGAGTAATGTGCCGATCAAGAGTGTTTTCTATGTCGCTTTCTTCTTTCCATTTGAGATAGTATTTTTCAAAGGTATCTATAACGCCATAGCGGATACCTTCGGTATCGTTGCCAGCCATTATCAATTGGATCGTGGCAAAAAACGGGCGAATGAATGCTTGCTTTTGATTGTCAAGGTTCTGGCGGATTCCTTCGGAAACTGATACGGTGCTGCGTTTAAGTTCCAATACGCCCAGTACGATGCCGTTGACATACAGCACCACGTCAGGGCGTTTGTTATTTTCGCCTTTGATGGTGACTTCTTCGGCTATGGCGAAATCGTTTTTAAGCGGATTATCCCAATCTATCAGCTTAACGGTCCGGGTGTTTTTCCCTACCTCTTCCTTTACATTTACGCCATAACGCAACAGGGCATATACTTCTTTGTTGATGTCGTAGAGGCTCTTGCTCTGGTTGGTGGCTGCCCTGGTAAGCTCGTAGATGGCTTTGTCGATAAGGGTTTTGCTATAGCCCTTTTTAATCAGGTACTGGCGTAAAATGTTCTCTTCTATATTGCTGTTGTTTTCACGATCTTCCCAGTTGCCGAGATATCTGTAGCCCAATTGATCTTGAAACAACTCTACCACACGGTTCTGTGTGATGCGTTCTATTTGCCCTACTGTTGTCATAACTTAGCCCCCTATAACCTTCCAATGCCCACCTTTATCCGGACCAATTCTTATAAGTTTACCATTTTGTTGCAAGGTTTGGATGTTTCTTTCGATTGAACGTGTGGTTACGCCAATTATTTCTGCAAGTTCCGGTATCGTTATCCGGTCATTTGATTTAATTGCCTCTAATATTTTCACCGACGTTTTCACCGACGTTTTCACCGACGTTTTCACCGACGTTTCTTCCGGAACATTATAGTTACTTAGCTTAAACTCAAGATAAAAACCGGAGAAATCATACCTAAATTCAGGTACAGGCAAACCAGCCCTCTGACATT
>JAIWDV010000350.1:0-2220 GCA_048632525.1 Bacteroidales bacterium
ATTCGGAGTTGGCGAGCTACAACAAATTGTAAACTAAACAAAAGGTGCAAATGTCATGCGATTTCGTTCCATGATATTGAGCGTTTTTCCCACTAATCATCATTCGCAGGAATGGGGGATCACAGATGAATGAAGACGTATTGACATTGGCAAGCCTTTGGAAACGTTTAGGTGGAATCATAGTTGACGTCCTTGTTGTATTGGGGATTCACACTCTGATCTTGCTCGCAACAAACATGCTGAAACAAGCATATTCCGGCCAAAGCACCATTCAGGAGCAAGCGCTCTATGTCGTCCTTGGTTGGGCGGTCTTTCTAACACTGAACGGCTACCTGCTTTACACCAGAGGCCAGACGATTGGCAAGGTTGTAGTCAAAACGAAGATTGTCGATATGGGCGGCAAGATTCCTAGTTTCGCGAGACTCCTTTTGCTTCGTTACCTTGCGCCTATGCTTGTTGGCGCGATTCCCATTATCGGTGGTATCTTCGGCATTCTGAACCCCCTCTTCATCTTCGGGAAAGAGCGCCGTTGCCTTCATGACTATATGGCTGGGACTCGTGTGGTAAATACATCATGAGCGCGAACGAATAAGGATAGATCGTGAGAACGAAGCGAACCACGATCTTATCCTTATTCGATAGAGCAGGGGAAGTGAAGCTTGTGCGACCGACATTTCTCGATGATGAACCACATGGGGTTTTCGCTTCACGACATCCCTGTCGGCCTAATAGTCTTGGTTTAACGGTGGTTAGGCTCATAAGTCGCGTAAAGAATTTACTTGAAGTTAGCGGAGTCGATGTTCTGGATAAAACTCCTGTAATCGACATAAAGCCTTACATCCCCAGATTTGATTGTTTTCCCGAAGCAAATGAAGGATGGGTTGCATCAAAGAAAAAAGGCCGAAACCACCTGAACGGGAATAGGCTGAAGGCAGATTTCTGGAGACTTTTTGTAGAGGAGTCGTCGTATAGTCTGGATATTTGAGATTCCTGAGCTAACAAGGCGCTACCGGACAGCTTTTTCGCTACATTCCAATTGGGTTGCGATCTCTGCTATTCATGTAACAAATTGAAACGCTTTAAAAATTGTGATATGCAAACACTATCTGCATAAGAATTGTTTGATTCATGATTTGCGCAGTTGGCAAGGTATCTCTATTTTAAAACTGAGTTTTCCAAGTCCATATATTGTGGATTAGGAAGTATATTGTTGGTATATAATCTTGGTATGACTAAAAGCTTAAAGGGAGTGAGTACAATGAAAAGCGATGATAAGAACTTGCTTACATTATAGTGTTATCTGCGTCTAATAGCGGGTAATTTCTTTTAGGTCGACAATTTTTTCTAAAAAAAGTAACTGCTTTTTAAGGGGGTTCTGGAAAGGGCAGCGCCGCCTAGATTTATGGCAGATATTGTGGTCGGGCATGTGGCTGATGCTTCTAACCTTAGGCCGGTATCCAGGAAAAGTGGAAGTTGTGGGTACGTTTTTGAGCGGTAGATGGGGTGAGTATAGTCCAATTTTTCGTATTTGCCCACCGCTGGAAAAGCGATTTCTTATCATCTCACCAATCCGTCGGCATATAAATTGGCTTACCATCTTTGGTTCTTCCGGTAAAATCCCCCAAGGGGCGAGCCGTGGTAAAACGCCAGGGCGCTTCAACCATTGCTCTAGCCATAGGCTCTCCTATGCCTATGATATACACAACTGGCGAGATGACAATGAAGACGGCAGTCGATATAGAAGATGCTCCAATCATGGGAATACGGACAAAAAGAGCATCTACGATTTTAAGACCCACTGATGACTGATACACCGGATCAGAAGTAGTTTGCGATTCTTTTTCATTAGCAAAGGCACAGGGACAAGCCATAACCATTATCATAATAAATACAATCAATGGATTTAAAACCTTCGGCATATTTACCTCCTTCACCATGATTTGAGGGGTTGTTAATTTTCTAAAACATTTCCCGCATATTTTTTAAATAATTTCAAAGTGATAATTTGTCAAGAGAAATTTAAAGAGAAAACGGGTCTACTGTTGACCCTTGCTCAAAATTAATAAGGGTCAAAAGTAGACTTGACCCCTTTGCTCCCATCGCATTCTGCATGTTCTGGTTGAAAAAGGGTATCTTATTGCCTCTGCCGGCAAGAAAAGGTCATGGCGTATTCCTGGCGGGCCTGTTGGAAAAACCATCCCGATAATCGGCAGAATCGCT
>JAIWDV010000351.1:0-2210 GCA_048632525.1 Bacteroidales bacterium
AAGGCTTAAAAACTCGTTTAATTTCAAAAAGTTGTAGCATTTCCGATATATTAATAAATTGCACTCATGGAGGATTTGAGAATGAAGAAGATAGGAATTATTGGCGCAGGAAACATGGGAAGCGGGATTGTTCAAAAAACGGCCCAGGAGGGCCTTTCTGTCGTTATGATGGATATTAAACCTGAATTCGTTGAAAAGGGGTTAAGCAACATCCAAACAACCCTAAAGGAGGCTGTGGAACGTAAACTCTTTAAGCCCGAACAGGTAGACGATATTCTGTCCCGCATTCAAGGCACAACAGATCTGGGCGATACAAAAGACTGTGACCTTGTAATAGAGGCTGTTTTTGAGGACATGGAGGTAAAGAAAGACCTTTTCGTAAGGTTAGATGAAATATGCAAGCCCGAAACAATTCTTGCCACAAACACCTCTTCCTTCTCAGTGGAAGAGTTAGCCCAGGCCACGGGACGGCCGGACCGTTTTGTGGGCCTTCACTTCTTCTACCACCCGGCAAAAAACCGGCTCCTTGAAATCATTCCAGGGCCCATGACTTCTCCTGAAACTCTTGCTGCCTGCAGGCAGTTTGCGCAACTCGCCGGGAAGACTGACATTCTGGTCAAAGATACCCCCGGGTTTGCCGTAAACCGCTTTTTTGTGCCCTGGCTCAATGAGTCTACTCGCATTCTTGAAGACGGTTGGGCCAACATTCCTACAATTGATAAGGCGGCTATGGACTCCCTTGGTATCGGGATGGGACCTTTTTTATTGATGAACGTGACTGGTGTTCCTATTGCCTATCACTCTGCCCTAACCCTGGGAAACAAGCTCGGCCCTTTCTATGCCCCGTCGGCCAAACTCAAGGCCCAGTTTGAATCCGGCGAGCTGTGGCCCCTCGATGGAGAAGTAGAGGAGGCAAACCTGGCCAGGGTGTCTGACAGGCTTCTGGCCGAGATCTTTTATGTTGCCTCGGACCTCCTTGAGGGAGGTGCGTCAGAGATGGCTGACATTGATGTGGGTGCCAAGGTGGGTTTGCGCTGGAGAAAGGGGCCTTTTGAACTCATGAATCGGCTGGGTCTTGATAAGGCAAACGGGCTGGTAGAGGATCTTCTAAAACCCTGGCCGGACATCACCATACCAGAGCGGCTCCACAGCCAACAGGTCAAGGGAGAACCGTGGGACATCCGTTACGTGAGATACAATCGCGTTGATGATATAGGCCGCGTGACCATTTCACGGCCCGAAGCCCTCAATGCCCTTAATCAGACCGTTATGAAACAACTGGATGAGTCCTTCCGGGATGCTGAATCGGACCCACAGACCAAAGCCATTGTCCTGGGTGGCGCAGGAAAGGCATTTGTTGCTGGTGCGGACATCGGGTTCTTTATTAAGTGCATTAAAGACGACCGCCTGGATGATAACTACGCCTTCACCAAGTACGGGCAGGACGTCCTGATGAGCATTGATGAGAGCAAAAAGTTAGTGGTAGCCAGGGTGGGCGGAATAGCCCTTGGCGGCGGATTGGAACTGGCCCTTTCCACCGATGTGATAGTGGCCACTCCAAAGGCGCGTATGGGGTTTCCTGAGACAGGAATCGGGATCTATCCCGGGCTCGGCGGTACCCAGCGAACCGCCCGCTTTATCGGCAAAGAACTGGCCAAATATCTTATATTTACAGGCCGGCTGATTTCTGCTGAAGATGCCCTCTCCATCGGCCTTGTGGATTATGTCTTTGCCCCTGAGGAAATAGAAGACAGGATGATCGAGCTTATTGCCGAAGAAAAATTGGTTTCCAGAAAGGGCAAGAGCTCAGAAGAGTTGCCTGCACAGTGGCGTAAGATCAAAGAGCTTTTCGCGGACGAAAATATAGACGCCTGGATAGCTGGCAAATATATTGATAGTGACGATCCCTTAGTGGCCAAGACCGCTAAGATTATAGCGAGCAAGGCGCCCATCGCGCTCCGGCTTGCAAGTCAGATTATTGATACGGGATATGAACTGCCTCTATCGGAGGGCATAAAGGGGGAACTGTCCCATCTGAACGAGATCTTTTCCACTGCCGACGCCCTGACCGGCCTGAGCAGTGTAGGCAAAGGAATGCCCACGTTCGAGGGTCGTTAGACCCTTTTCTCATCCTCTTTGAAGGCATCCCGAAGCAGTTTGGATTGACGGTTGTAAGCCTCACGGGGGTTCTCCGGGTCTTTCATCAGTGA
>JAIWDV010000352.1:0-2201 GCA_048632525.1 Bacteroidales bacterium
TGAACCAGACTTTGGCAAGTATCTTTGGTTGGCGTTAACATAATTCAAAAATTACCTGACCCCAATATATTGTTTCTCCCTTAAATTATCAGTTATGGATTCATCAGTTTAACTCCCTTGACAAAATCCATCTACATTTTCTAAACTACAGATAAATATTACTAAATTTTATCATCAAATTATAACCTTCAGGAGTAACCTATGAGGAAGAGGGTTAAGAAGGTATTGATAATAGAGCCTCGAAGGGTTTTTATCTCTTGGAGGCTTTTGTGTTTTGTATGTCGATGAGGTCACTCAGTTTCATCTATCTCCTTTTAAACATAAATAGGTGTCATCATGAACACAGAGAGTTTTAAACGAAAACTTACTGCTATCTTCAGTGCCGATGTTGTTGGGTACAGCCGCCTGATGGGAGAAGACGATGCTGCGACGGTTAAGACCATTACCGCCTACCGGGAAATTATGGCCGCACTGATTAAGCAACACAGGGGCCGAATGGTGGATTCCCCAGGGGATAATGTGCTGGCTGAGTTTGCCAGTGTGGTTGATGCTGCCCAGTGTGCGGTGGCAGTACAGAAGGAGTTTCAGGCCCGTAACGCTGATTTACCTGAAAACCGAAGGATGCAGTTTCGCATCGGGGTCAACCTTGGGGATATCATAGAGGAAGGCGAAAGGATTTATGGTGATGGGGTCAACATAGCGGCGAGACTGGAGGCGTTAGCAGATCCCGGGGGCATCTGCATCTCCAAGACAGCCTTTGAACACATCGAAAGCAAGTTGCCTTTTGGCTATGAGTATATTGGCAAACAGACAGTCAAGAATATTACCAAACCGGTTGGGGCCTATCGGGTTCTAATGGAGCCCAGGATTTCAGGTGTTGCTGATGAAGAAGAGGGAGAGGCCGACATGGCCAAAAGGCGAAAGCCATTTCTTGTCGGAGCGGTTGTTCTTCTCTTTGTGATTATTGGGTTTGGGGCCTGGTATTTTTATCTTCGATCATCTCCTTCCGCCGTAGAGCCTGCCTCTAAGGAAAGAATGGCCTTTCCGCTCCCGGAGAAGCCTTCTATCGCTGTTCTTCCTTTTGTAAATATGAGTGACGATCCAAACCAAGATTTTTTTTGTGATGGAATTACAGATCAGATTATTACTTATCTTTCCATGAATCCGAATATGTTTGTAATTGCCAGAAACTCTGTATTCACTTACAAAGGAAAGCCTGTCAAGATTCAACAAGTTGCTGAGGAATTGGGAGTAAGATATGTATTGGAGGGTAGTGTTCAAAGTGTAGAAAACCGCTTACGATTAACAGCTCAGTTAATTGATGCATTAACAGGCAAACTCCTTTGGGCTGAACGCTATGATAGGGATCTAAAGGATATTTTTGCCCTTCAAGATGAGATAACGGCGAGAATATTAGAAGAACTTCAAGTGAAGTTGGTATTCGGGGAGCAATATCGAAGGGTTGCCGGACCTAAAAACCTCGATTTCATTCAAAAGATGAGTAAAGGGTGGTCTTATTTTTTGCTTTTCACCCCGGAAAGTAATGCTCAAGCCCGGCAAATGTATGAAGAAGCTATCACAATAGAACCAGAGGCCGCAAATGCTTACGATATGCTGGGTTGGACCCACTTGTTTGAAGTGTTTTTTGGTGTTAGTAAATCCCCAGGCAAAGATATGGAGAGAGCATTCGAACTGGCGCAAAAGGCCATCACATTAAATGACTCCGTTGGGAGCCCCCACAGCCTATTGGGTTACATCTACCTTGCAAAGCGGCAGTATGAGAAGGCCGTTGCCGAAGTGGAACAGGCTGTCACCTTAAGTCCCAATGATGCTGATGTCCGCGCGCATATGGCTAATATTTTCAACTTTGTAGGTAAAAGGGAGGAAGCCATTAACCTGTCTAAGCAAGCGATACGTCTAAATCCCTTTCCTCAATCCTATTACTTCACTTTCTTAGGTGAAGCGCTCTGCTTGGCGGGACAGTATGAGGAAGCGATCAAAGCATATAAGAAAGCGCTCCATCTTAATCCAAAGGATAGCCTTTCGAAGCCAGGTCTGGCCGTTGCCTATAGCTTATTGGGGCGAGAAGAGGAGGCCAGAGCCATGGCAGCAGAAATCCTCATGATGCGCCCCAGGTTCTCGGTAAAACGATGGGCAATGGGAATACCTTATAAAAACCGAGCTGATATAACACTGCTGGC
>JAIWDV010000353.1:0-2199 GCA_048632525.1 Bacteroidales bacterium
AATCAGCCAGTCATCGTAACCACCGGCATATTCGTTCACCTGGCCTTGACCCTCAAAGACCAGTGTGCTTGTAACCACATTGTTCAAAAAAGCCCGATCATGGCTTACAAGTAAAAGGGTTCCCTGGGACTCAAAAAGAAGTTTCTCTAAAAGTTCCAGGGTTTCCGCATCGAGGTCGTTAGTGGGCTCATCGAGCACAAGAACATTGGCCGGCCTTGTAAAAAGCTTTGCCAGAAGCAGCCTGTTTTTTTCTCCCCCGGAAAGAACATGCACCGGCGTACGGCATCTCTCCGGTGAGAAGAGAAAATCCTGAAGATAACTTATAACATGGCGCTTTTGGCCATTAAAAATGATAAAATCGTTGCCTTCGCCGATATTATCCCGGACAGTTTTGTTTATATCCAGTTGCGCCCTGAGCTGGTCAAAATAGGCCACATGAAGATGGGTGCCGTGGCGGACACGCCCTTCATGCGGAGAAATTTCTTTTAAAAGGATTTTTAACAGAGTTGTCTTGCCAACGCCGTTGGGGCCGATAATACCTACCTTGTCCCCGCGCATGATTACAGTGGCAAAATCCCGGATAATAGGGGTTTCGCCATACAGGAAACTGATATTCTTTGCTTCGATAACGAGCTTCCCGGTCCTTTCCGCTTCCTGAACCTGTATTCTGACACTACCGATTTGCCTGCGGCGCGCCCGAAAAGCTGCCCGCATCTTCTTCAGGGATCTGACACGCCCTTCATTTCTGGTTCGGCGGGCCTTGATACCCTGCCTGATCCAGGTTTCCTCCTTTGAAAGTTTTTTGTCAAACACCCTGTTCCGGCTTTCTTCGGCTTCAAGAGCGGCATCTCTTCGTTCCAAATAGGTTCCATAGCCACAGTTGTAGGAAACAAGGCTGCCCCGATCCAGCTCTATGATCCGGTTGGCGATCTTTTTCAGAAAAGCGCGGTCATGGGTGATAAAGAGCAGGGTTGTTACGTTGCGCAGAATAAATTCCTCCATCCATATGATGGAGTCAATGTCAAGATGGTTGGTCGGCTCGTCCAGCAAAAGAATGTCCGGCTGCCTGGCAAGGGCACGGGCAAAAAGCGTACGTCGTTTCATGCCCGCTGAAAGGTCTGCGAATTTTTTTTCAGTGTCGAGCCGGGTCCTGGACAGAACGCTTTCGACCTGCCTTAAAAATTCCCATCCGTTGTCGGAGTTCAACCTGCTTTGCAGTTCATCCCGCCTTTTTACAAGTCCGGGGGTATTTACAGTCTCAAGCTGTCTGCAGATTCTGTTGTGCTCGGCCAGCGCCCTGCCCTTTGGCCCCAGACCTTCGGCAACCACATCAAAAATCGTGCCGTCGAATCCCGCAGGCACATCCTGCTCCAGCGCAGCCACAGTGGCTCCCTGCTGACGCCAGACATCACCGCTGTCAGGAAGAATTTCGCCGGCCAAAAGCTTCAGCAGGGTGGACTTGCCCACACCGTTGCGACCCAGCAGGCAGACACGTTCCCCTTTTGCAATCTGAAATGTTACCTTTTCAAGCAGAAGTGGATCACCAAATCCCCAGCACACCTCCCGCATACCGATCAGCGCCATGAATCAATCTCCCCGGTCAGACGCTCATTGCACTGGTCATTTTTCAACACAATGTCAACCTCAACTACGGGCGTTATATCCTGCAGGGTTATGCCCTGCATCAGTTAACCTCCCGTGTCTTAAAAAACTCTATCTCCGGCCACTCTTCCATGCAGTAGTTGAGCTGCCATTCACTGATTGTCAGAAAGGAGAGGCAGCCTTCAGCATCTCTTGCCATGTTGGCTATATTTTTTTTCTCAAATTCAACCATTTTTTTGCGATCATCACACCTGACCCAGCGTGCCACATTAAAATTCACAGGTTCATATATGGCATCCACACCATATTCCGCCTTGAGACGGGCCATAGTCACATCAAACTGGAGGACACCAACCGCCCCCAAAATATAGTCTCTTCCTGTAACAGGGATAAAAACCTGGATAGCCCCTTCCTCTGCGAGCTGGTTCAATCCTTTCTGAAGGTGCTTGGCCTTTAACGGATTCTTCAGACGCACACGCCTGAAATGCTCAGGTGCAAAATTGGGAATCCCGCTGAATTTCAAGGGTTCTTTTTCGGTAAATGTATCGCCGATCTTTATGGTTCCGTGGTTATGGATACCAATAATATCTCCTGGAA
>JAIWDV010000354.1:0-2198 GCA_048632525.1 Bacteroidales bacterium
CTGTGATCTCCAAGAGGGGTAAGTCTGATCTTCGTTATGGTTTATACCAGGCAGCCCTCGTCGCTTCTACCAGAAACAAACACTTTACTTCCTGGTTTATAGAGAAGCTCAGAGGCCGTGAAAAGGAAAAAGGCATCAAGACCAAGATGAGAGTGAAGCTGGCTGCCAAACTGCTGATTATTGCATGGACACTTATGAAGAAAAAGGAGCTTTTTAATCCGGAATTACTAAAGATAAAAAAATAGAGTTTATTCGGCGAGAGAGCCCGTTCAACTCCGTTGAGGCCGCTTAGGACCTCGTGCGGGACAATCCTGGGCCTCTCACTGAATTCTGGAATCTGGATAAGGGATGATAGGCGGATTATTAAAAGTACGCCGGATACTGATAACGATTAGATCCAGGATTCGCTATTGGTGAGAGATCCGCCGGACTTTTTTCTGGAGGAGTTACAACCGATAGAAGGGTTTGGCCTTGAATCGCGTGATATTTGGAAGGCCGAGAGGATCTCTGAATGAGAGGAGTCCATTACTGAAATGTTGATAGCCAGAAAAAAGGATCATCTAATTTTCATAGGCATAGGGCCATTTTTTAGAATGATGTACGGATTTACATAATAAATCCCTTCATCGGGAGCACAGCCCTGGATGGGACGGCACTCACTTTTCACCCGATGCAGGGAATGGCCACGGGTACTAATTGGCTACCAGCACTCCCTTTCCTCGGGCCAAAAAGCCTCCAGCCTCTCGGAGAAAAAGGGACTGGAATGACAAACCTCTAACACTCATAAGGGGGTCAATTTTCGTTGACAATCTATTCATTTAGGACCGTGCGCATTCTTCGATTTGCTGTTCATCAGGAATGGCGGCCGAGCTTGAAGCAGAGATCCTAGTTGAGGCATTAAAACAAGTAAGATAGGTATTACCAAGGAAAAGGAGGTATTCAAACTAGAATATTTAAAAAGGAACAAACAGGACTGATTTTATTCGGCGAGAGAGCCCGAGCAACAACGTTGAGGCCGTTTAGGACCTCGTGGGGGACAATCCTGGGCCTCTCACTGAATTCTGGAATCTGGATAAGGGATGATAGGCGGCTTGAAACAGAGCACGTCGGATACTGATAACGATTAGATCTAGGATTCGCTATAGGTGAGAATTCCGCCGGACCTTTTGCAGGAGCTGTTACAGGCTCAATAGGGAATTTGCGCTCTATAGACATCAAAATGTTCAACTAGCTGTTTTTAAAAAAGAAATATTTTAGCTTGACAGGGGTAAGATAGGATGTCCCCCAGTTTTCCACAGTTTTCCGTTGACATTATTTTCCTTATGGCATATTATATGCCATATAATCGAAAGCAATAAAGGGAGGGAAGTATGGGGACTTCAAAAACTGCAACGGCACGGGCACTGCTCGATCCTGAGATAAAAAAGCAGGCGGAGGAAATCCTGCGCGGACTGGGTTTGTCCGTATCGCAGTCCTATGAATTGTTTTACCGGCAGGTTATTGCCCAGAGGGGGCTGCCGTTCGAGCTGCATATTCCCAATGAAAAGACCCTGAAGGCCATTGAAAATTCGCGCAGGGGTCGTGGTAAAACCTTTTCGTCAACAGATGAGCTTTTTGAAGATTTAGGGATTTAGCTGTGCGGTCCATCAGGCGCGACACCCGGTTTAAAAGGGATGTGAAGCTCCTTGCCAGGCGCGGCAAAAATATGGATAAGCTGAAACAAATCATTCATCTTTTGGCCAACGCTGAAAAATTGCCTGCCCGGAACAAAGATCACCAACTCAAAGGGACGCTGAAGGATTGCCGGGAATGCCATGTCGAACCTGATTGGCTGCTTTTATACCGGATTGAAGGCAGCGAACTCTGCCTGGTTCGCACTGGTTCACATGCAGACTTGTTTGGTTGATAAGGAATACCCTACCGGGGACTAGCTTGAATAATTGAGAGCTGTGCGCCATGAAGCAAAACGGCGTACATGTGGCGTCCGACTTTCTTTTGCACCTGGCCGGTTCGGGTGTTCGCGGCGGGTTGGTGTTAATTCCCTGTGATGATCCCGGCGCGCTGTCCGGTATTAACAGGCGAGGTCATTGAGCGAGTATGCGAAGAAGAAAATATCAATTCACATGAGCTGCGGATGGGTAGTCGTCGAAGGCGCATTTCTCAGGTTAGGGCACAGATAGTACATCAATTGGTAGAGA
>JAIWDV010000355.1:0-2189 GCA_048632525.1 Bacteroidales bacterium
TTCGTCTTTCCGCAGGTCCCGGACACGTGCGTAAGTGTCGTTATCATCCCAGAATTGCTGTATCGATTCTTCTATGGTTTTTGCATCGTATCTTGCGGTAATCGTTTCCATGTGTGATCTCCTGTGACCTGATCTCTGTTTGGGAATTATGAAGGTTTCTGTGAGAGCTTTTGTTTTCTTCTGGTCGGCTGGAAAAATGTGAGGTCTCATTGATTAAAAATATACTTGTTATTGATAGGTACATCTATACATAATTATTAATATATTCAAGGAAATTATCCGACATTTTTCCTGAGCACAGTCTGAACGTATTCGACTACTACAGAAACATTGCTCTCTTCCGCTACTGCAAAAGACTTGTTAGCATGGTTCATGTATGGGGGCTTACATCCCATAAGCTCACACGCCCCATGCCGGGCATACCCCTGATCAACACGAACCGGAAAAGGCTGGTGCCGTCTGTACGCTGCTCAACTCAAATATTATACTTGATTGAAGGAAAGTAATATCCATGAATAAAGTGCCTGTTGACGACACAGTGCTATATGCTTTGGCACAATTAGTTGATGATGCCCAAACCGAAAGAAGAGACCCAAGTCATTCAGATATCGAATTTCAAATAAAAAAGGCTGGACTTGAGCATGCGGACCCCAACAAAGAAGGTCCACCAGTCGGAAAAGCTAAAAGAGTTAGGGCAGTTTTGACTTGGAGTCTGGAAAATAGACCAGAGTCCTCTGAAATTTTTACAGCAGGTATGATTTCTTCAATTAAGGCATTGGGAGGATTCCGAGAGAGTTCACCAAATTACGTTGGCAGTGATGCGATTAAAAACCTCTCTGACGCATTAAAACCACTTGGGATTTTATTAGCTGAAGATGGCTCATTGACGCCACTTGCATTAGAGACTCTGTCTGGAGAAAATTTAACAGAAGCATTGCAGACCTATGCACATAGAGCGAAAAAAGGAATCGAAGATGCAGCATTGGTGGTGGGAACAAGTAAAGATTTGATGGAGGCAGTAGCTGCCCATGTTCTTCAGGAACTCTGGGGGCAATATCCTACTACTGATAATTTTCCAACGCTTTTGGGGCAAGCATTTACCGCATTAGACATGAGCACTCCTGTTGAAAAAGAAAAAAGCGGTGAGCATCCAAGAAAAAATATGGAACGGAAAATGTACGATCTTGCGTGCGCGATAAACAGACTTAGGAACAAGCAAGGAACTGGTCATGGTAGGCCATGGTTGCCTGATTTAGACCAGAACGAAGCAAAAGTAGCAATTGAATTCATCGGAACAATTTCTGAAAGGATGTTATACAAACTAAAACAAAAGAAAATCTAATCGGATAGTTAGTGTTTTTTCGTCCTTTCGCAGGTCCCGGACACGTGTGTAAGTGCCGTTATCATCCCAGAATTGCTGTATCGATTCTTCTATGGTTTTTGCATCGTATCTTGCGGTAATCGTTTCCATGTGTGATCTCCTGTGACCTGATCTCTGTTTGGGAATTATGAAGGTTTCTGTGGTTCGGGCTTTTGGACGAATCCGCACAAAGCGGGGCGCGTCAAAAAGTTTATGAAGCGTAAGTGCATCAGGATCACTATGTGGAGTAAATATTCGGTAATCATCATTCTGATTGTTTCGATGATCATTGGTGGCTGCGTCGATCAAGTGCCAGATGAATCACAGGAGCCACAGGAACCCATTCAACCGGAAAAGCCGGTTCTGAAGACTGAACCGATCGATCTATCCGGAACCACAGCAGAAAAGATGGATTTTGCTAAGCATTACTCATTAGATCCACTGGACATCGCTCTGAACGCTCCGCAGTACGAGCTGCCTTTGCAGACGAATCAGATCTCAAACTATGAACCGTTCTCCGGAGAAATCCAGCTCAGCGACGATGCCTTGAGTCTGCTGGAAAAAAACGGCTTCGTTGTCATAGACAATCCTTTCGACCAGAAGGAAGAGGACATCGTCCAGCCGTATAAGACGCTTGCTGAAGCCGAGATACCGATCTTCGTCACCACCGACTCGCTGCTGCACCTCTACCACATCCAGTTCGATGAGACGCTGCGGCAGATCGAGGAGAGGGAATTTTACGACCTCGTCTGGGAGATCAGCGAGCAATTGCTGGACAGTTCGATGGAATCATACAAAAATTCCGACGGGGATCTGAAAGAAGCGTCAA
>JAIWDV010000356.1:0-2184 GCA_048632525.1 Bacteroidales bacterium
ATATCCGCATACGCGGCATCTGCGGTTAGATGGCGGTCAATGCAGACTAAAAAATCCAGAGCGTTAAGCGTCTTCCGCCAGATTGCTGGTTGTGGCCAGGACGTTATAATAGAGCCTCCCAGGATAATCAGAGAACGAATCTTGTAAGGCTTTCCTTTCAAGACCGAATCGGGCAATACGATAGCATGAGATTCTCCTCGGTATGCACTGTAAATAGGAAATTTGTCCCGTCCCAATGCCTTGTGCATATCAGGATTTGCTATATGCCCTGATCGGTTCAGAGGAAAATGATTTTGTCGCATGGTAAAGCAACGTCCTCCGGGAACATCCAGTTGCCCTGCAAGCGCCCAGAGTACAAATATTGCCCGAATCGCCTGCACTCCATTTCCATTATATTCAAGGCCGCTGTACATAGCTGGAGCAGCACCCTTGGCAGTGGCGATCCGCCTTGCTAAAGCGACTATGGCCCCTGCTGGGACTCCAGTAATCTGCTCCACCACTTCCGGTCTAAAATGATCAAGGACATATCGTGCGAACTCTTCAAAACCACGGGTCCAATCCCTGACGAAAGATTCGCCATATAGTCCTTCTTCAATCAATACGTTGCACATCCCAAGCGCAAGAGCACCATCTGTGCCCGGACGTATAGGAATCCATTCTGCATCTGTGAGGGCGACAGTCTTCGTGCGGCGAGGATCAATGACAACTATCTTGGCTCCCTTTTTATGCGCTTCCATGATTTTTTTGAGATTTATGGGCGGACAATCGGTGGCTGGATTGGTGCCCCAAACCACGATGAGATCACTATTCTCGAAATCAGAAAACATATTGATCTGCATCCCGCCCATCGTGACATGTGGCGCTATCATTGCAAAAGCGACGTAGCACAGCGCGCCGACTCCCATGGTGTTGGGCGAGCCAAAAGGGAACAGAACGCTGGATGCCGAAGAAACCGCCACGCCTTCTGGTTGATATACATCGCACATGGAAAGCTCAAAGCTCCCAGAGCCGGTATATATAGATGTCGCTTCAGGTCCATACTTTGCCTTGATCTCGGACAGTTTAGTTACTATAATGTCGTAAGCATCATCCCATGAAATTCGTTCAAAATCATAGGTTCCTTTTTCACCATTCCGGCGCAGAGGATACAAAATACGGTCTTTTGAATAGACAATTTCAGCGGAATGCTCTCCCAGTTTGCAAATCACGCCTAATTCTGCACTTTCGTCCGGTCGCACATTTGCGATTCTTCCTCGGTCGTCATAAGTCACTACAACCCCACATCCAGCAGGGCATATACCGCATAACGCGCGACATTCTCGCGCAGTCAATTCGTCCGATTTTTTTAGCCCCATTTAAACCTTCCCTCCTATGAAGCAAGAATATAGCGTTCTCTGGTAGTAAGTATTGGTATTATAGTCATTGGATACAGATAAATAAGTTCTTTTTACTTTCCATCAACTGAATATATTGAAGCCTCTGCTGAGCGGGTATGGCAAATACTCACCGATTTCTCCGTCTTTCCACCGTGGAACCCGTTCATCCGCCGAGCCAGCGGGGAGGTCAAGACTGGAGCACGACTTGAAGTATAAATGAACCATGCACTCAAAGCGCGGGCGGAAGAAGCACATGTACGATGAGAAAAAAGTTTTAAAAGCATTACCAAAGAAACATTATACTAGTAGAAAATGCTAGAAGATAGCTCAGAAGAACTTGAGAATGTCAGAAAGGAATGGGATGAACTATCCAAGAGGTATGATGTGTATTTCACCACATTTGAGGGTAAGTTAGACCGGTATTTGAAATGGCGAGTGATAACGGAATGCCTTCCTGAGAATAGGGCTGCAAGAATCTTAGATGCTGGTGGGGGAACAGGTATAGTGACCCTGCCATTGGCAAAGATGGGTTACAGAGTAACACTCTGTGACTTGTCACCAGGGCAATTAAGAGTGGCAGAAGATAAATTACGAAAGCAAGGATTATTAGAAAAGGTAGAAATCAAAGAGGCAGACATTGCCGCTCTCCCATTTCCTGATGAATCCTTTGATCTTGTACTTTGTGTAAGAGGTCCTATTTCTCTTGCGACCGATTCATTGAAAGCAGCCGGGGAACTTACCCGGGTAATGAAAAGAGGAGGGAGAATCTGCGTAGATGTTTCGAGCCGTTACTGGGCTGCAATGCAAG
>JAIWDV010000357.1:0-2169 GCA_048632525.1 Bacteroidales bacterium
GTTGGGATTGATTTTTATGGTAGAGGATATGATTTCTTCGGGTGTAATAACATCTTCGTATTGCTCAAGTTCTTCATCAGAGTTATACTTGATTGTCTGTTATTTTTAGTTTATGGATTTAGGAATTAAATATCAAGGTAAAATCGCAACGATAGTCGTCGTGCTTTATCAAAAAAGCTTTGTGAAACAAGGAAATTCCCAACATATTGTATCAGTTCGATTTAGCTGAAAACTGATGCTCTCTGCTTTCATGTAAAAAATTGAAACGCTTAAATATTTGTGATATGCAAATACAATCTACAACAGAATTGTTCGATCTTGGCGTTATGAAGTTGGCAAGAAATCGCTACTCGTATTTTTTCTGGTACCAGCATAGATAATGCAAAAAAATGTGTGTTTTGACAACCCTTGTTCTGAACCACAGATATCAAACAGAGATATTTAGAGCCTCTTTTTGGTTATCAAATAGGACTTGGTATGATACCTATGCCCCAGCTTGGAAGTGGGACATATAATGGAATTGTGTTATAGGTATTGCTCGAAGACCCAGCGGGAGATTGGAGAAACATTTGTCGTCGATTATAGCAAGGTGTGTGACAACAGAAAGCGTTTGAACAGTGAACTGAAATCAGACCGCAAGCCTAAAAAAGCAATTTGGCAAAGTGTAGCAGCAGATAGCTCACTGGCCTCAGTCTGCATTTACAACAAAAGGAAAGGTGTGATCTGTTTTTCTTCTTTTTCCTTCTTGCCGACTACGGTTTCTTGTGGACTGCTGGGTCCTGCGTACTTACCCACAGGGGGACAGTGAACGATGCACCGTGAAGGTATTCTCCGGCCATTCTCAAGACAACCTGGAAGTTTTCTCGCAACTGACAGGTAGCCTGATCGGAAGCAGAACAACTACGTGGTATGCGAATATGACACAAGCTATCAAGAAAACAAGTAGAAACGTGTTTGAGAAATGGCAGGCTTGGCTCGCGCTGCTGGCGCTCATATTGGCCATAATCGGCGGGCTTCTCGACTTGCCGAAAAAACTGAGCGAGTTTGTCTCGTCGTTTGCGGGAAAGCAACAAGGAGAACGAATCATAGAACAGCCCTTATCAGGATCGATTCGAGATGAAACCAATGAACCCTTAGCCGGTGTCCAGGTATCCTTGGCGGAATTTGGGATAACAGTACGCACTGATAGGCTCGGTCGTTTCCAGTTTCAAGTCAAGGCGCCACATCAGGCCTCGGTGGAGCTTCTCGCGCAGAAGGATGGCTATCAAACCCATGAACAGTATGCCTCACTGGGCAATACTCGGCTCAGCTTTACCATGCGGAGGAAGGACTGATGAAACGGTCGATTTTTGTTGGTGTAATTCTATTGTTGATGTTACCGAGTTTAGTGCTCGCCAGGGACCGTGAGCTCCGCGGCCATGTGGTGCTGGTAGGGCTACATGACGAGACGACGCCTGCCGTCGGGGTAGATGTAACCCACGAGGAGACCGGAAATACCGTGCGGACCAAGGCGAAAGGGTTATTTCGCTTGTTCCTTCCCGATCTGTTCAGGGCCGGGGAGACCATTACCCTGATGGTAGAGAAGACGGGTTGGCGCATTCAGTACCCCTTGGACGGTGAGGCGCGTGTGCCAGCAAATCTTGAGAAGGATACCATTGAAATACGGCTTTTTCCTGTCGGGTCCAAAAAGTTTTGGACAGAGGACCGTATCCAAAAGTTTATTGAGGATATGGCGGCACGAGCGAGAGAGCAGGTCAAGCTGGAGGGCAAGCCTGAGGAGATTGACTTTGGCCGCTATATCAAAGAGTGGGCAGCGAAATATGGATTTAGTGCTGAGCAGGCCAAAGCGGAGATCGACAAGTGGGTGGCTGAGGTTGAAAAAAAGCAGGATGACTTTCACAAACTGGGGTTGGCTGCTTATGCGGAGCGCAACTTTGTGAAGGCAGCAGCCCTGTTTACCGAATCAGCCGAGACAAAAGCCAGCAGACTCGACGAGCTCACCGAAGAGACTAAGAAGCTCACCGAAGAGACAGTGCGTGACTTCCGACTCGCGGGATATGCCCGATACAACAATTATGAGTTTTACAAGGCTCTCGTCGCCTACCAGCGTGCACTGGATTATCTCTCTATGGAACAGAACCCGCTTCTCTGGGCAATGGTATTAGTTGA
>JAIWDV010000358.1:0-2164 GCA_048632525.1 Bacteroidales bacterium
ATTGCTCGCGAAGCACGAAAAGTTGGCATGAAATGTGAAGTTTTTGCACTTTTTATGCCAAAGATTTCAACTACTTATGATACTTTTTTACTTGATTCCCATCCCTTTTCATGATAGGATATTCACAAAACTTTTTGATATCCCAATGGAAAGGAGTAACTCGAAATGTTTATTCTAAACGATATCCTTACACCTCTACAAAAAGTATTTTCTTCCACCAATCTCGGCAGAGAACGAGGCCACTGGTTCACTTATACCATCTTGGCTTTCATCATTCCTTTTACCACTTCCATCTCTTCGAATGTTTTTCGGTGCATCAATACGCTTTTCGGCCTGAATGTGAACCGACGTCGATTCTACACATTTATGGCATCTAACAAACTTCCATGGGATAAACTGTGGCACACCGTGTGGAACATGATTCCAGATCCGCTATCCGATGGGCGTTTATTGGTTGCCTTGGATGATTTCATCAACCCCAAAACGGGTAGAAAAATCTTCGGTTGTTCTCACATCTTCGATCATGCCGCTAAGGCCAATCAGTCCAAATATCCTTGGGCCCAGAATGTTGTTCTTGTTGGACTGTTGAAGCGCATTAAAGGACGCTGGGCATGTCTGCCCCTTGCCCACCGATTCTATTTGCCAAAAAAGGCCCTTGAGGCAAAGCGGGAAAACATGAAGATTTCTGGCAAAGAATCTTTGTTCCAAACTAAACTGGATCAGGCAGTTGAGATGTTAATTCAACTGGCTCATCATTTTGTCGGAGTTCCTATGACGGTCGTTTGCGATAGCTGGTTCGGAAATAACGGCTTATTCAAACCCCTACGCAAACATCTCGGAGCTTCAGTTCATTTGCTCTCCAGATTACGTTCCAATACCGTTCTCTACACTATGCCTCCAAACGGAAAGTCGAAAAAACGTGGCAGACCCCGCAAGTACGGACACAGACTGGGCTCCTGTGCTGAAATGGCTGCCAGATTCATATCTCATGCATCAATCCATCGCGTGTTTCTTTATGGGAAATACCGAGACGTCAAGGCCTTTTCAAGGACGGTAATGCTCAAAACACTCAAGTGCCCTGTCCGGGTTGTCTGGGTTTTTCGAAAAACACAGTGGATTGCCCTCTTCTCTACCGATATGGATCTATCTGTTGAGCAAATCATCGAGTACTATGGCGCCAGATGGAAAATCGAGTCAGGTTTCAAGGAAATCAAGCAGGACATTGGCAGTAGCAAAAGCCAAACCCGCAATGCACACGCTGTGATCAATCACATTAACTTTTCTATAATGGCCGCCACTATTACTTGGATCTATGCCACACGACTCGAAAACACCCCCGAACGTCGGCATAAAGTTAAAGGGCGTAACAGTTTCGCTTTCTCAGATTTGAGACATATCATCGCCAAGGCTGCATTGAGCGATGATTTTAATCTCGTTTGCAACAAAAAACAAAAACTCCCACGAAAATCTTTCGTAGACGCTCTACTGCGCATGGTCGGGTGATAAAAAGTTCACAATTTAGGTGAAACTTCAGCTTAAATAATAAGAACTGCAAAAATTTACCCCAATTTTGCAGACCTGCACCAAGGAAAAACGAGGCCTGTGTGCGCCACCTGCCTGCCAGAAGGCAGATATGTGGCTGATCACAACCGCAGACGGTGCGCTCCGGTATGAGCGAAGCGGTTTTAGCCGGTGTGGGTTTTCAACGTCAGGTTCCTGGCCCCGCTGGCCGTCATCCTGATCCTGATCTTCATCCGGGTCCTTACGGGTTGAAACCCCGGATCGACCTGTTAAAGGCATGCCCATGAGCGATAAGAAAGGCAGGAAGGACGTCTTAGTTTTCCTGCTCAAGCTGACAGTCAGCTTCGCGCTGCTGGCCTACATCATCCTCAAGAAAGCCTCTGTCCCGGATATCCTGCGGGTCCTTCGCGGCGATCTCGGAAGCGATCCGCTGCGCTTCGATAAGGGTCAAGGCTTTCCGCTTCACACGATCGCCGAGGGTTTCACCGGCACGCCCGGGGCCGCGGCATGGTTCCGGGCCTATGGGGCCATGGTCGACGACGCTGCTGACGAGCGCCGCAAGCAGTTGGAGTCGTTCTGCCGCAGCCAGTTTGGTGCCAACGACATGCTCGGCTGCCTGATCGTCACCACCTGGCCCTCCAGC
>JAIWDV010000359.1:0-2152 GCA_048632525.1 Bacteroidales bacterium
GACTTGCCCGTCAAGATAAGTCGAGATTGCCTAGTCAATGTTTTCAATATTAGTGGTAATGCAGTCAATACCACGAGATGATATCTCCAAGGCAGATCTTTTCGCAAAGCTTCTTGCCATAAATTAAAGCATACATAATTTGACCTCCTTTCTTGTTAGGTTGGGCTTTTGTTATTAATGTGGAATTTATCTTTTCTTGTTTCTATTACTGGTTTCCTATCTTCTTCTTTAAGTATCTTACCATCTTCTGTTAACCAAAGTCACTATTTTATACTTGGCAGAACGCCCTGCGCCTTTAAACCCAGGGCGAAAGACGCCCTCTCACTTTAGGGCGTCACATTATATGGATTTCCTCGGGTTAACGCCTCCATCCTTTTCTTTGAATACCCCAGGATCTCCCAAGCCTCTTTGTAGACTGGCCTTCCGTCTCTATTAAAGGGATCTATGAGGATTTTCCGATTAAAAAAGGGAGAAGGCTTCCAGTGGCAGTCTTTACACCCTTTGGATCCGAGAGCAAATTCCCCACGCACCACATTATGGCTGAGGTCAAAAGGCTCACAGCATTTGAATCCCCCATCGCGCGTAGGCATGAGGGCCTTGTTCAATTGATTATGATCGAGATAATAGATCATTCCACCCTTCACCAGAACGGCCGTGTGGTATACGATACGGCATCCGAATCTGTCCTTGGCTTCTGATATGGCCTTGAGGTATGTCATTATTTCTTCTGCAGTGTTTACCTCTGTTGATCCATTCAGCGCCTCCAAAAGTGCATAGTTGGTGATAGAAAAATTGGTTCCTCGCTATTTCAAGTGGGTAACCCGAAATTAAGTTTTCCTGCTATAAGGTAGATTATAGCAACAATATTTCGAGTAGTTCGGTAGCCACGAGCCCGAGCCTTGGCAGCCTGAATCACGCTGTTTATTCCTTCTAAGATGCCGTTATTGACACCGGAGTGAAACCATTGAAGCACTCCATCCCAGTGTCGCTTTATCGTGTAGGCGGCTTCTTTGATCGGTTCCAAGCGGCTATGGGTTGCCCAGAAATACCATTTTTTAAGATAAGCCTCTGCATATTCAACAGGTTGTTTGAATAACTCCTGAAAATTGAGTTTGATGTGGTAGGCACGACTTGTTTTTAAATTGAGCTTTTTCACAGTCAGTTCATCAAGAGTTTCGACCTGGGAGGGTTTTAGATTTTCAATATTTTTCAGCCAAATGTAACGAGTCCGGAACAGCTCTGGGCGGTCTTTTTGCTCCTGACGTCGTACTTCGTCAACAGCCTCATTGATAACTTTCATGATATGGAATTTGTCAAAGGTCAAATGAGCGTTGGGGAAAAATTTCTCAACGCCGCTAATGAATGATGGAGACATGTCGCTGCACATTTCTTCGATGGACTCAGGGTTTCCGTTGTGATCGGTTAAATCTTGCTTAAAACGCTCGACAGTAGAGGCATCTTTGCCTTCTGTAGCGAAAAGAACCTTAGGTGTATCGAGGTCTACAAATAAACTCACATAATTGTGGCCGCGTTTCCTGGAGGTCTCATCCATACCGACATTACGGATATCGGAATAATCAGCTTTATCCCTGGCTTCATCAACGTAGTGGTGCAGAATACGCCATAGACGCGTGTCATGTTCATTGATGAACTCGGAGATGGTTTTAACAGGCATAGCTTTAGCCAGTGTCAAGATCATGGCTTCAAACAGCAACGTGAAGCTGCCGCCGGGTCTGGCCCATGGGACATCAACCAGCAGTATTCCGCAATCGTTACATTCGATCCTCGGCACTCTGGCTGTCAGGTAGGCATCATGCTGAAAAAAGTTCAGATGCCGCCAGCTCTTGTCTTGGGTATCATACGCCTTTATACCCGTTTGCCCACACTTAGGGCAGGTAAAGGTGCTTCCCCGGGGAAAGTCGATCCTGATGTCGAGTCTCTTTGTATTGGGGTCAAATTGTGCATCAGACACCTGCCAAGGCGGTGTCAAACCAAGGGCCATTTGAAAAAGGTCTATGTCTCTCATGATGAGAGCCTAAATATCATTCTTGCTGTCAGTAAATCAATGGTTACCCACTTGAAATAGCGAGGAACCCTTTTCCATAATAGTTCATAATGTATAATTATACGGTATGAGGATAAAATGGATCTT
>JAIWDV010000360.1:0-2151 GCA_048632525.1 Bacteroidales bacterium
CAATCAGTTCAGAATAACCATCTTCATATTTTTCATCTTTTATAATTACTTTTTTAATTGGTTTCATTTATTCTACACAACGTTTAAATAAGGGCTTTCCGGGACATCTTTAATTAACTAACCAACCTGGATTTCCAGTCTCCTATTACAAGTTATTTTGTTTTTTAAAGATGCCCCGATTAGTTCCCAATACCCGTACAGGATTTAGTCGACATATCAATATATCAAGGAACGCAACCAATAAGTGCGCTAATCAAGCCTTGACCCCGTGCTTTTATCCTTTTCTATTTTCTGCCTGTTGGGCGAATACCCGGAAACGGCGTGCTTCCTCCTCATTTCCCATCGAAGCATATATTCGGCTGGTCTTTTGAAAATATAACGGAGCATTTTCCGGATCATCCTGAACCAGGGAAAGATACATTTCCATAATCGCTGAAGAATGCTGGCCTAAATCAAAGCTGATATCTGCGAATCTTCGTTTGATCAGAGGATCGATGCGGGTATGACAGCTGCGGCACTGATCCATGATTTCGACATACAGATCCCTGGCGCTTTCAAGGTCTCCCAATGTCTCCAATGTGCCGGCAAGCGCAATCGCTAGTGGTTCGTGCCATCCGTATGCCCCCATGAAATCCTGATAGAAGGAGGCGGCTTCCTGATGGCGCCCGGCCTGAGACAGGGTTTCGCCACGGAGCAGGACATAGGCCAAAGAGTTTTTAAGGTCATCCGGGCAATCGGCAAGAAGGGTTTCAGCCTGATCAAAGGCCCCCATTTCCCAGTAAACCTCGCAAAGCACCTGATAACCCGGCAGGGCATCCGGATGATGTTGGAGAAAGGTCTCCAGCAGACGGCGGGCTTCATCCAATTTCTCCAGGTTCAGGTAGGCCGTGGCCAGCTCAAGGGGGATAATTGAATCCGGGGCAGGGTTCTCCTCCAAGGCATGGGACAGGTCATCGGCTGCGAGATCAAAGTCTCCCCGGTTCAGCGCGAGATAACCGGTTTTAAAGGACCCTCCATAGGAAAGGTAGGCCTCCTGCATCTCTTCGGGCAGTGCACTGCAGAGTGCCATAAAAGTCTCATCGTCCTGATCACCGGTGTATGTCTCGTCATCGGCGAGGGGAGTCAGGTCAGATTGGGGCACTTCCATTTGAATATCTCCGGCTGTGAGGCGTGCAATCTCCTGCATAAGCTTTTCAACAGCGAATATCAATGCAGGGTCCCGGGTCAAGTCGAGGGCCAATTGAAGAAATTTCCTCGCCTCATCGTAATATTCGGCCTCCATCAATTCTTCACCGGCCTGCCTGTGTTCGTGTGCCAGGGCCCTTTTGGCCTGAACCAGTTTATCTCGAAGCCTTGTTTCTGAAGCATCATCAGACGATGTTTTTTCCAATGCGTCCAGGGCCTTTTCGAATTCAAGCTTCGCCCTGCCCCAATCTAAGGCCTTTAAAAAGGCATCACCCCTCTGCTCAGTCTTTTCAGGATCTTGATTGAAAAATATTTTAAGAAGCCCCATAAGCTCAAAATCCTTTTGTCCTTATCAATGTTTTGTGTTTTGGGGTCGTGCCACGGTAACCGGCTATAATAACATTAAAAAAAGCTTAAAATTGGCCCTAAAAAGAACCTTTTAAGCTAAATAGTGTCTGAACGAAAAGTCACGTTCAGACAAAATCCGAATACCGAAATCCGCCCATATTATAAGATCGGCCCAAACAAATTCGAATTCAGCCGTCGTAGCTAACGCTACTTTGGTGAAGTCGGCTAACAAATGACAGAATGATCAAAACTAACCACGCCTGAAGCGTGGGAATTCGAATTTCTGCTCGAAAACAGGAGTTTTCGGCAGGCACTAAATAGTATTTCAAAAAAATTCTTAGCCTTTTCTCTTAAAAGTGTGTTTTGTACCCCCAAAATGCCCTTTTAAGGCCTTATTTGACGCAAATTTTAAATGTATTATCTATAATATCAACATATTCCTGTGGCCCGACCCCCATTCTATCGTCTATCGATAACAAGATCACCTTTTTCAGAAATTTTTGCAAACAGTTCAGAATAACCATCTTCATATTTTTCATCTTTTATAATTACTTTTTTAATTGGTTTCATTTATTCTACACAACGTTTAAATAAGGGATTTCCGGGACGCCCCTAATA
>JAIWDV010000361.1:0-2146 GCA_048632525.1 Bacteroidales bacterium
TCAAAAGATCTGGCTCAACTGCTCGGGATCAGCAGTCAGTATCTGGCAAAGCTCTTAAGGGAATTCGAGGATCGCAACCTTGTTGTCAGGGAACGGGAAAAGAAATTTACCCTGGTGCGGCTCGACTTTCTCGGAAGGGCATACATGAGTGACGAAGAATCGGAGATGGAGCCAACCTTAGTGTCTAAGGAAGATGATATGGATGCGGAAATGAAACTAATAATCGGCGGCTTGACAGGCAAAGACCCCAAAAGTTTGTTAATGGCGGCATAACATGGCAACAAACACGCTCATTGCGACCTTCTATTCATTCAAAGGCGGTGTGGGGAGAACCCTGTCGCTGGTAAACACGGCCGTGGCCCTGACCAACATGGGCAAGTCCGTCATTATCTGGGATATGGATGTGGAAGCGCCCGGGATTCAGAATATACCCTATTTTGAGCCTCTTTCAAAAAAGATCTCCGGCGGTTTTGTTGACATTGTCTCTGATTACAAAAAAAGGGGATACAGAGATCTGGATGAAAAGCGGTTTACAGACTATCTGGTAACCCATCCTGAAAACGAGAAGCTCAGGCTTCTTCCTGTGGGCGACATCAAGGATGATGCTGCCTATGCCAGGAAATTCAATGCCATTGAATGGGAGAAGCTCTTTGGCAGGACCACTGGAGCAAAGGACCGGACAGCCGGTTACCGGCTTTTTGAACTTATCCGGAGACAGCTTGAAGCGTTTCATCCCGATTTCATCCTTATTGATTCCCGCACCGGCTACACGGATATCGGCGGGGTCTGCTGTGTGCAGCTTCCTGACGTGGTCTTTCTTGTGTTCAACTACGGCAGGCAGAATCTGAAAGGAATACGTTCAATACACAACGTCCTGGCAGATGAAAACAGGATGGCCGGTCTTCGGGCTGAAAGATACTACAAGACCTTCCTTGTCGCTTCCATGGTGCCGGGAGACAGGCCCGAACTTCGAGAGAAGAGACGCAGAGAATGGAAGGAATACAACCTTATTCCCCATTTTGAGATCCCTTACAACACAGAGGTGGCATTTAATGAAACCGTGTGGACAGCACAATATCCCAACGAGGAGTACAGCGGACGTTTTGTGAAAATATGCAAAACCCTTGTAGAGGAAAGAGATTATCTCCTTGCACAGGGCAAAGGCGAGAGAGTGGGTCCCGACCCGACTGAACTTGAACGAAAAGGTTTTTCGTACTCCAAAGCAAGGGAGTTTGAGAACAAGACCGCTGAGCTTTTCAGGCTCATGGGCTATGAGGCCGAAGTGGACAAAGCAATGGGAGGGAGCCAGATCGACATCTTTCTTACGCGGAAAGATCAGATAGAATCCCGCCACTATATTGTAGAATGTAAGGACTGGGAGAAAAACGTTGACAAAACAGTGGTTGACGAGGTGGAAAACAATTTGAAATCCGTGAGGAACAGCTTTTCCTCCTGTCGCGCCATTATTGTAGCGAGAAAGGGCTTCACAAAAGAGGCAAAAAAATATGCCGCATCTTTGAGCATCAAGGTCAGGACATACGACGAGTTGTTAAACAATATCGTAAATTTCAATCAGTATGTGAGTGGTATCAAGACCCTGTATGCAGGCACTGAACTGGAGAAAAACTACGTTGAACAGGACATTGTTGTTGAGGACAGTGAAGGCGCCGTCCCAGTGCTCGACTTTTTCAACCAATGGCTTAACCAGGATGGGGGAGGGCATTTCACTCTCCTCGGTGATTACGGCACGGGAAAGACCTCCTTGTCAAAGCGTTTGGTCCATGACATGGCCCTGGAATATGAGAATGACAAGACCGAAAACCGCGTGCCTGTTCTCATCAACCTGAAAGACGCCCAAAAGGCGCTTGGACTTGAAAATATCATCTATAACCATTTCCTGAAGGCTGCACAACTGAACGTATCGCCCGAGACCATTCTCCTTCTGCTCAGGGAAGGAAGAATCCTGCTGATCTTTGACGGCTTTGATGAAATGGCCACCCAGACCAATGCCGCCCTGACCATGCAGAATTTTCTTGAACTCAACCGGGCCTTTACAGGCAGCGCAAAGATCATACTCACGTGCAGGACCCACTATTTCAGAGACCGCGCCGAGACCGAAGAGACTCTCAAACAGAAAAACACGGGC
>JAIWDV010000362.1:0-2130 GCA_048632525.1 Bacteroidales bacterium
ATTTTGAATTTTGGTCATTCGTATTTGTTTCGGATTTCGAGCTTCGTGCTTCGAATTTATTGAAAATTGAATAAGTAAGCAATTCTTGTGAATTCAGGAGGTTATCAGCTTAAATGACGTGGCCCTGGGCTGTTTGTTGATGTTTTTAGGTAGGAGGAATCCTTGGCTGTAAGGCTATGTGAAATACGTTATGAGAACTTATGACTGTCGAGGTGAAGGGGGGTGATAGCTAACTATTAGACTGGTGTCTGGCAATGGCAGGTATTTTTCATAACAAAAAACTTAAAAACTTTAAGAATTGAAAAGGAGAAAATGATTATGAAAAAACTTTCAATATTTGCAGTAGCAGCATTTGCGTGCCTGTGTTTCATTGGCGTTATGTCGGGTGAAGTGTTTGCCGATGGAGATGATACTTTGGGGTTGGGGTCACCATCTATACAAATTTTGCCTGGTTCGCGAGTTGTGGCCGCTGGTGTTGGTATGATTAATGCGGATGTTATGATGGGAGGAGACATCAGCGTGTATGTCCCACATGGAGCTGAGATTCAACAAGTATTGCTTTACTGGGAAGGTCGAAATGAGGTCGACTTTGACAATATAATGGTTCGTAAGCGCTTGCCGGAAGGATCGCCTTGGGAAAACGTTGCTGATCTTAATAATACGGTCATGATTGGAGCCTCGTCCTCTCTCAATAGCAAAGCCTATCGTGCCGATGTGACTGGCTTAGAGTTAGTAGTGCCTGGTCACTCGCTATTTTCTGTTAAGGGCTTGGATTTTACTCATAACGATGGCGCCGGCGTGATTGTGATTTTCAACGATGCTTCCGGCGATGCCGACGTCCAGCTTATAGATGGGAATGATTTTGCTTTTCTTGGCTTTTCTGAAACCACTGTCGCCAAGACCTTCGATTTTGAGACGTCACTTAGCGACCGAACCGCCACTCTTTCCATGTTTTTTTCAAGTGTGGCCGGCGCAGTTTCCGGAGGCGCCTTTCGCACATCCTCTATCGAAGTCACTGTTGCAGGACCTACGATATCAACAACAACAACATATGAAAATCTACTTAATAGCTGGGATGGTGAAGAGTGGGATACTCTGAACATTGATGTTAACATTCCTGTGGGTGCTGATTCTCTCACTGTCCAGCCACTATCGTCTGGTGATACAGCGGCTTCATTCAACTGGATTGTCGCTGCCCTCTCGGTGCCGGAAGCGGAAGAATGCGGGCCCTGCAAAGGCAAGATAACTGAGTTGACCTTAAAGTACACCGGTGACACCACTGCTTTTATTGAGGTTTTCCAGAAAAAGGATCCTGTTCCTATATTTGCTGGAGATGTAGACCCTGGCGGCGAGTTCACCTTTGTTGGCACTGACAAGAAGGGCACAATGGGCACTGAAATCACTATACTTGTGAATGGCAAGGAGAACACCACAATCCACACAAGCTGTTCCCAGGAAATCGGCCCTGGCTTTGTAAGCGATAATGGTCGCTTTAGTGTGATCAGCGGTGAAAGCTTGAAAGGTGGACCATTGTGTCCTATGTAATAACCATAACAATTGCGCAGAGCATGAAAGTGAATGGCTATTTGCCCCATAGGTGACTAATCTTACTTTCACAGCGCGCTGTAGTAAAAAAAGAGAGGCTCAGATTCCTGGGCCTCTTTTTTTTTGCGCGCTGAAACGACATGGCTTTTGTGGGGGAATAATTGCAACAGAATAATGAAGCTGGTTGCCGGATATAGTCCGGCATGAAGGCAGAACTTTGGACTCTCAAGTAAATGTGTTATCCGGCTTATTCAATTTGGATAGACTCAAGATAATTTTTTACATTGCCGACAGAAAAGTTAAAAACTTTTGAGCCGGATAGAATAATCTGTGCATTATCTTCATCCCCGCAAATTTTGGCAAAGGCTGGGCCAATTGCTATGAGAGGATCAGGACCGTCAGTGATAAGATTTAATGTATTTAAATACGTATTAAGTCGTTCTTTCAAAGTATTAAAGTAGTCAATCTCTTTACCCGCAGATGAAGATGAGAGTGCTGAAATGCTCTGAGAAAAACTTTGAACAGCATTCCAAAATGATTCTGATAATTCTTTCTTTAGAGAACTTTCATCCAAAAAAAACGAAA
>JAIWDV010000363.1:0-2112 GCA_048632525.1 Bacteroidales bacterium
GGATATGCCATGTGCTGTGGTTTTCTGGGCAGGATATCCTGATCGACAGCGTGTTGTGCGCGGTACTCTGGCTGATATGGGAGATAAGCTTGCGGCAGACAAGGAAAAATTTATGGGTTTGTTGTTCATCGGGCGTTTCTTAGAAGGGAAACCGTATGAAGCAGCCATGAAACGAGGGCAAAAGGAGCTGGAATAACAGTATGTAGGATTGCCAGGTAAAAGGATTCCAAAACCATAAAAAAGGAGGTGAAAAATAGTAACAGAAAAGAGTTCATAAACAAGAAATCGAATAAAATAAGGAGGGAATTAATGAAGATGACAAAGATTTTTTTTGTTACATTGATCAGCTTTGTTTTTATCTTCTGTGCTGTGGAGTATTGTCCGGCACAGGTGGATGAAGGGAAAGAGGGGGGAGGTCAGGTCTATAGACTTGACAAAGTGATCGTCAGAGATCATCCCCTCAAGGATGAGTCTATGGTCGTAACACCTGATGTTACAGTGATTAATGTGGATAAGTTTCAGAAAGCAGGTTCAGTACAAAACATCAGAGATCTATTGAGTGAGATGCTGGGTATAAATGTGCTTCGTTCTTCTGTTACACCGAGTCCCACAGAAAGCATCTATATCAGAGGATTTGACCAATCACGATTTCAGGTTTTTATAGACGGCAGGCCCATGAGACTCATGGGACGTTCTGGTTACGTCAAGACGGACTGGACTACAATGCCGCTGGATAATATCGAAACAATCGAGATCATTCGTGGAAGTCATTCGCTTCTTTACCCCTTTTCCATGGGTGGTGCCATCAATATTATCACTAAAAAGGGAAGCAAAACCGATGAAATCAAACCCAGGGGAACGGCGACAACTGAGTTTGGTTCCTATGGGGCACAGAGTTATAGCGCGAGTATTGAGGGTGGGTTATTGAATCTAATCGGATACTCTTTTGCCGGAGCCCATAGAGAAGGTGACGGGTACCTGAGAAACAACGATTACAACACCGGTAGTTTCAATGCCCGAATGACTCTTTTTCTTCCCACTGGGGGAACGCTTACCGGCGGTTGGGACTATGTCGATAATAAGACAGGATATCCAGTCATAAATGATCCCTCAAGAGCTGATTATGATTCAAGCTACCCGGATGTTCTGGAACATGAGGTTGACAATTTTGTCCATGGTCCTGAGGGGCTTGTATATCCTGGTGGAGATTCGTATTGGCAGAAAAGAACCAATGAATATTCCATACTTCTTGATCAGCCCCTTGGTCCGGGAGAACTCCGGGCCCAGGTTTACCAACACGAGTCGAATCGAGACAGATACTGGCTTGCGTTAAACGGAACTAAAAAGAAAAATCTTGACATTGAAGAAAAAAATCGGGGGGTTTTCCTGGACTATCTGGATTTTGAGCTGATCAAGAACCATGCCTTTTCAATCGGAGGCGAATACCGGACCCAGGGTATACCGGAGAACAAGGATTATTACGAGATTATGTCTGGCTATTTCCAGGATGTGTGGTCTGTTACGTCTCCTTTGACACTTATCTGGGGCGTTCGCTACTATGAATTCCATAGCGATGCCTACAAGGCAGGATTTCCGGGAATGAAGACTGCAACTGAGGCGGACAAGAAGGCACACGAATATCGCAGAAAAGAAAACGAGTGGTGTCCAAAGGTGCGGCTCGATTATGAAGTTGATCCAAATCTTACTCTATATGCTACTGTGAGCCGCGAAATGCGGATGCCTTGAATCTGAGACCTATGGAGATGGGCGCAGGGTGCGCTCGACGAAAATTACATAGCGACAAATTCCGAATTGGCAACAGAAACATCATGGACATACGAGCTTGGCTTATTAAAAAAACTCTGGTTTGATACAAAATTCAGGGCATCGGTCCATTACACTGACATTACCGATTATCAGTTCATGTCCTTTCCTGAAAGTAAGTGGGACGCTGTCGTTTATAATACAGATGTGAAACTCTACGGCGTTGAATTGGAGCTGACAAGGAGCTTCACTCATGATTTGAGCGGATACCTCACATACGCATGGGAGAACTGGTCCGCAGACGATTTTGAACGAACTCATCCACTTGATATAGGAGATGAAACCTAT
>JAIWDV010000364.1:0-2108 GCA_048632525.1 Bacteroidales bacterium
CACAGTTTTTATCCAGAATTTCTTCTAATCTCTTTTAGAAATACCAAAGGTGTAAGCGTTCACAGGCTCAGAGTTTCCCGAAAGCGGGATTCAAGGTTACCTTTTTCGTTTATTTTGTGAGTTAGCTCCCGGGCAAATTGCCATGCCTCAATATCCTTAACTCGTTGTATTTTCATGCCTTCTCCATTCAGAACTCACGAATTCCCGCTGGGGCGGGATTAAGATTTCCGGTGAATCATAAACTCCGAATCCCGCTTTCAGTCCCGCTTTTAGCGGGAAACCAGTGAACGGTTACATCTTAAGTTACCAGGAAAACGAAAGAGTAATAGAACCAAAGGAAGGGTTGTATTTTTGGCCGTAAAACTCTTTTGTCCGGAAAACCTGGGCGTAGGAAAGCTTGAAGCGATAGAGTATGAGACTGGCACCGACGCAAAAATCGGCAACAAAATATTTTTTATCGACGCTGTGACTGTCGGTAAAGGTGTTCCCGTCCAGAAAGATATCCCTCAGGACGGCTCGTCCGCTTACCGCGGAAAAGACATAAAGGCTATAACCATATTTGCCGGAGAGGCGGGGATCAAGTGCACTCACAGGCGCGTTGGTATCGCCTCCAGGGCGGATGATGGAGTCGCCAAAATCCGGTGGAATGTTCCAGCCCGCGCGAGCCTCCATGCCTGCATTGGCATAAGTGTAAACGTTGCCCAACGTGCCACCAAAATGGGCAATGGCGTCAAAGCCCGGGGCTTCTCTGGCTCCGCCCTGCAATACCCGTAATTTGCGCTCGTAGATAATGGCCAGGCCAGGTTCGTTATTAAGCTGATTGTCCCAGCCATTGGGGCGTTGATTGTCTATCTTTCTATGCACAAGCTTTTGCGCTTGTTCGGCACCGGACGCAGGACCCACAATGCCCAATTGGAATTCCATGGTGTCCAGCCGGCGTTCGTTTTTACTGTGAAAGGCAATACCGAAATAGGCCCACCCAGCATATGGACGGTCATCTTCAATCAAGTCCTCACGCGAGATATCCGCCGGGGTATATATGTTTTGGCCCATGGAAAGGGCAACATTGCGCTGAAATCCGGGTTCGTTGATAAAAGGCAGCCAACGTACGTAAGGCAGGCTCCAGTCAGGCAATTTGCCGCTCTCCGCATACCCGGTCAAATCAGGTGAAATCCAGGACAGCTTTATGCCGCTAGTGTAGCCCTGGTCTGTACGCGCAAAAAGATCGTTTTCAAAGTACAAGCTGAAGGTCCCCAACTTTTCTTTCCCCTCAGCCGACTCCACATTTAAAAGAGCAATAATGCTCAGCGATATTAGCAAGAGTAAGTTTTTCAAAAGGCTCAGTTATCTGTAATGTCAGTTGATAGTTGTCAAAGTCCAGGACGTCCGGATTACCTACGCACAAAATGACTTGCCTTTTTCCACAACCCCAGCCCGGACACCCATGATTTCCATTTTTCTATATCCGGCGATACGTAACTGTCAAATTTGGCCAGATATCCCGGCCAGATGCGGGGAACATAAAAAGGCAGGGCCGTTGAGGGTCTGGCTGTCACTTCCGTCCCGCACTCCATCTCCTCCTTTGCCGCAATGATCATGAAATGCAGGCGGTTTAAAATATTTACCTCGCTTGCCCCAGGGTCCATATCTAAAGAAAGCAGATTTAGGTGGGGGAACATCTCCCTGAGCTTCCTTTCCAGTCCCTTCCCGGTAATGTGGTTTGAGATGCACCCAAAGGGTTGAACACATACGATATTGGAGATCCCCTGTTCCAGCATGTCTATCATGTCGGCAGTCAGAAGCCAGCCTTCACCAGCCTGGTTGGCAAGGCTTACCACCTGCTCGCTTATTTCTGCAAGTTTCTTCAGGTTGAATGAGCCCGGATAGAAACGGAACTGTCGCATCACCTGCTCAATCTGAGATTGGTAATAATTCACATATATTTCAAGAAGCCTGGATTTCAGGCGATCCCCAAGGCAATGCTTGAAGAATGCCTTCTGATTAAAGTCTTCGTTTATAAATCCCTGGGTAAAGAAACCCTGCAAGCTGGGAAGCGTCACTTCCACACCCTGTCCTGACAGCCATTCGATGAGATTCCCATTGGCAAA
>JAIWDV010000365.1:0-2100 GCA_048632525.1 Bacteroidales bacterium
AACTATAATTCGAGTACAGGCGTGAATTATATCACTGGCAGAGAGAACTGGATCGAAAGAAATTGGGATCAATTCGTGCCAAAATCGTTTCTTACCTATGAGCTTGACGACATATCAGAAATGTTGAGAGACACTTCTTTGTCTTTTGGGGTGAGCAAGATATGGCATGCGCCGGATTATCACGGCGTGTACAACGGTCAGGGAAGACCTTCAGGGGCCTGGCTTGAGCCCGAGCACGGCATTGCTTACGATTTTGTGTTCACAAGAAGGTTGTGGAATGATGTGAATTTAAAAGCGGGCTATGCCTTTTATGAGATTAAAGATTTCATTGCTTCAAACAGGGATTACTATAACAAAACCCCCCCTCCAGGACTTGAATATAGTGACTATAAGATCAACCTTGAAAAAGTTCACAGGCATGGCGTCGAGGTAGAACTTGGAGGGCATCTGCTGGAAAGTTTATCCTTTTATCTTGCCTATGCATATCAGGAATTTGATAACAAGGGGTCGGAACCAGCGGGTGAAACAGAACTTGATCAGCGGGCCAAACATCACGTAAATGCCGGTCTGCGTTTTGATCTTTTCGAGAACACACTGTTAATGCTTGATTATTCATACCAGTCCAAAGAGGTCACAGAGATTTCAGAAGAGATAGCCCCGGATGAATGGTATTTTACCGAGGTTCAGATAGATCCGTATCACATGGTCGATTTCGGCGTAGAACAGACACTTTTTAAGGAATTCGGCATGATGAAAGACGCTTGTCTCAAGTTTTATGTCAAGAACCTTTTTGACGAGGAATATCAAGATGCCAGAGGCTACCCTGCAACTGACCGAACTTATGGCGTTGCTTTGAGTTTTGGATTTTAGGAAATACAAGAAATGATAAGGAGGTTTAGATGTACAACTTTTCTGTTTTCACAACAAAATGGATTTTTATTGCCATGATTTCATTAATTATTTCGATAAACGGATTTGCCCAAAATGCTTATGCAAAAAAGCAAGCCGGTACCCAATTATATCTGGTCAGCATGGGCAATGGGGACACAGATAACATAACCCTGCGCGCGATAAATACGGTCAGGGATTCGGATGTTATTTTTTGCAACAAAAGGACACGCGACAAATTTCCTATTCTTTTACAGGGCAAGGAGATTCATGATCCGGGATTCGGACTTTTTGCCATATACGGGAAAAAGCCGGAGCAGGCAAAGAAGAACAAGCGGTTTAACTACGAAGAAAAAATCAAGCAGCTTCATGAGATTACAACAATTATCCGCAGTGCCGTAAAAGAGGGCAAGGTAGTATCTGTCCTTTGCAGTGGCGATCCTACTATTTACGGTCCGAACATGTGGTATCTGGAGGCATTTGAGGATCTTAATCCGGAAGTTATTCCCGGTGTCAGTTGTTTTAATGCCGCTAACGCGGCTTTGCGCAAAGGGGTCACTTCGGGCATAAAAGCGCATTCGGTCATAATTACCGCTTCGTTCGGACGTGAGGAATATACCGGCCCGGACAGTATTGAAGAGCTTGCCCGAAATCAGGCAAGCATGGCCTTTTTTACCATGTTTCTTGATCTGGAGAAGGTGGTGGAAAAGCTGAGCACCCATTATTCGCCGGATACACCGATATCGATTGTGTGCTTCGCGGGCTATAAAGAAAAAGAAAAGATTATACACGCCACGCTTGATACGATTCTGGAAAAGACAAAAGGGGAAAAACTTCCTTTTGAACACCTGATCTATGTGGGAGATTTTTTGACAAATAGATATGACAAAGATCAATAAAGGAAAACAGGGAACCAATATCTGTTTTACAGAAAGGGGGGAATGTCATGCACAAAAAGAATAATTATTTGAGCGGGTTAGTTGTTATTATTTGTTTTACTTTCATTTTTTTTATTCCTTCTATCTCTCTTTCCGCCTCTATTAAAGAATATCGGGTCTGGAAAGCCCTGGGTGCGCGTGTTGCGTGTGAATCGTCCCGGTTGACCGGACAGCGACTCGGAACAGGCGACCCTATTGCACTTACCAACGCCGGATATGCGGAGATTGACGGATATTCAACGCAAGGTTGTATGGATGGACTAACCTGGCGTCT
>JAIWDV010000366.1:0-2058 GCA_048632525.1 Bacteroidales bacterium
AACATATCAAGGAACGTCCCGCAAGTTATCAAGGAACGTCCCGCAAGCCGTCCCGCAAGCCCAACATATCAAGGAACGTCCCGCAAGCCCGTCCCGCAAGCCGCACGCAAGCCGCAAACCATTTAGCAGCCGGGCCTTGCCCGGCACACAACCATGCGCTTGAGATGGACTGGGCAAAGCCGTGCCGCTTTTGAAAGGCAGTATTTGACCGATAGTTTTTACCTTTATCATAGTTTTTCGGTTATCGTTGCCCAGCCACTCAGCTTTACGTTCGGCTCCTGTCTGGTAGAGGTGACATTAAAAAATATTTGGAATTTCAACTTGACTAATGACGTAACACGTCATATAGTGGAGTTAAATATGATAAAAACTTTCAAATGCAAAGAAACGGAAAAGCTTTTTAATGATTTAGATGTCAAAAGCTTCAGAAGCATTTCCAAGACTGCACGAATAAAGCTTGAGGTTCTAAATGCGACCGTTTCATTAAACAGTTTGCGTGTTCCACCAGGAAACAGGCTCGAACAATTAAAAGGCAACAGAAAAGGTCAACACAGTATCAGAATTAATAATCAATGGCGTATTTGTTTCGTATGGAAGGAAGAGAGTGCTATTGAAGTAGAAATTGTTGATTATCATAAGGGGTAAAAACATGGTAAAAAAATTATCTCCAGTCACGCCGGGTGATGTGCTATTAGAAGAATTTCTTAGACCAATGAACATCACCCAGAATCAGTTGGCAAAAGATATTAATGTGCCGGCAAACCGCATTAGCCAAGTTATTCATGGCAAAAGAGAAATTACTTCTGATACCGCACTACGACTTGGTAAGTATTTCGGGATAGAACCTGAATTTTGGATTAACCTACAGGTGCGATTCAATATGAAAACAGCTCGAAGTAAGTTGGGAAAGAAAATTGAAAAAGAAGTAAATGTATATTTTCAACAAACTGAAATGCAAAACCATGCAAGTGCATAATATCTCAATTGAATAGCATAAAATAACGGCAAAGCCGAACCAAGCGCTTGAGCTGGACTGGGCAAAGCCGTGCCGCTTTTGAAAAGCAGTATTTGACCGGTAGTTTGTACCTTTATCATAGTTTTTCGTTTTGCCCAGCCCCTCAGCTTTATGGGTTAGGTTGCTGTACCGAACTACTTAGGAGTCTCATGGTAGCGTTAAAAAGGTCAGAAGTTAGAGCAATCGAGGAAGCAATGGCTTTCCCGAACGGATTTGGCTATGTCTTAGATTTTTCAGATCGAACAATGAGCGAGTTTTTTGAAGATGAGTTTGGTATTGAAATATATGACGAAAAATATCTCGTTAATGGAAGTTCAAAAAGAAATTGCCTCACAACATTTCTTAAATCTTCCAACGCATATACAGCTCTGAAAGTCTTAAGAGCTCTTTGGGAAAGAAGAGAAGGGCTTTTAGCGAAAAGTACTAATCATCATGATATTACTGAAGCAATCAATTCGACGGACGCCTTCAGAAAAGTCATTGGAAACCTTGAGGGTAATCCAGACTCAACGAAATCGGATGGAGTTGATAAATTCACCAGCGAGAGAACACTGGAAGAGCTGGTTGAGGATATAGAGCGAACGCTGGCTGCAAATAAGCCCGAAGTAGCTCTGGATCATCTGCACACATACTGTGTTAAGAAAGTGACACACCTCCTTAAAGTTCGCTCAATAGACTGTAGGGCGGATGAACCATTACATTCTAGATTTGGAAAATATCGCAAGGCATTAGTGAGTGAGCATGATCTTCATGAATTTTCCGATCGAGCATTAAAGTCATCAATTGCACTACTAGAAAGTTTTAACGATCTTCGCAATAACCATTCTCTTGCGCATGACAATGAGATTCTCGGCCCGGTTGAGGCTCGTTTTATATTTAACAGTATCAGTGCAATATTGGTTATGATTCGAGCTCTTGAGTCTGAGCGTTATCGCGCCGAGCAAAGCTCGGCGTATCTTGCAGGGTGAAAGTCCCTGTCGGGAGGAACTCAGCAATGAATTTCTGGAAGGGTTAGCCACCCACCCGTATCGAGCCTTGGACCC
>JAIWDV010000367.1:0-2028 GCA_048632525.1 Bacteroidales bacterium
AGGGATTGAGGGATTAAGATAAGGAAAAGATTCATATTTCAATTCCCAAATTCCTGAATTCTACGAGTGTCCAATTTTCATGCAAACGATATGGATTCTAATAATAACAACCACTTAACTACTCAACCATTCAACCACTTAACGAGGTCTGTATATACCATATTTCCTTATTTTACAATAACTATTTATAAAGATATTTCTCTGAATATAACATCATATCTTTTTTTATTAAGAAAATTTTATTAATTTTATTATAGAAATATTATTTGCTGAGTTTACATAAAATATATTCCTATATTTTCAGTAGATAGATTAATACGTTTGAAATGACAATAGAAGTTAAAATACCTTTAAAGAAATCATATTTCCAGTTACAATGTTTCTGAATCTGTATTCCCTCCATGGTGTGAGGTGGAAGCAAGGTTGTGGGGGTAACGTAGGGAGCCCGTAGGGCGACCGGAGTTAGCCCCGGCAGCGGCAGATTGACACCCCTTCGCTTTTGGTTTACGAGAAAACCTGGAGGAATGTCATATGGAAAAACCAGAAGAAAAAATCGTTCGTAAACGCCGCTACCTGACACCGGAAGCAAAGTATCAGATTTTCCTTGAAGCCACAATGGCCAAGGCTGAAGGTAACGGTTCAATCAGTGAGGTCCTTCGGCGTTGGGGTATCCACTCAAGCGATTTGACGCGGATCAGAGCGGCAGTTGAAGAAGGAGCGGTCACTGTTTTTAAAGAACGAAAGAGCAGAAGACCCAGAATCAATTTAGAGCAGTATGAACAGCTCAAGGCGGAGAAGGAACGACTGGAGGCAACCGTAATCGAACAGGCGGCTGAGCTTGCATTACTGAAAAAAAAAGATCGGTCGGCCTAGATGGTGACCTCAAGGGCAAATATATTTCCGAGGAAACTAAAGGGGCTCTGGTTGAGCTTATTGCCGAGGTCCTCGAAAAGCATGGTGTATCCATCAAGTATTGTTGTGAGAAGCTTAGTCTTGATGTAAAGCGCTATCAGCGCTGGATACGCCGATACCGCAAAACCGCCCGATACGGGGGTGGAAAACCAGGTCCCAAAAAGGCCCCACACAGGCTGTTGCCGGAAGAAAGGAGAGATATCATTAAGTTGGCAAAAAATGACAAATATATGGATCTATCCCACAGGCAGCTTTCTGTGGTAGCCTCAGAGGCAAACGAGTTAGAGGCCAGCGCCTCCAGTTTCTATAGGGTGATGAAGCAAGAGCAGTTAATGGAAAAGCGTCAGAGAACGCCTAAGACCTCTCAGACAAAGCCAGAAGTTAAGGTTGATGGTCCTAATCAGGTCTGGAGTTGGGACCTCACCTACATCGCCCTGGGGCCTATATTTGTCTATTTGTTTGCCATCATCGATGTCTACAGTCGTAAGATTGTCGGCTGGCATCTCGGGTTTAATGCCCGCCTTGAATCTATGAAAAAGGCCTGGGATAAAGCACTGATTAATGAGAATCTTATAGGCGTATCAGGAGCCCCAATATTACCGCTCGCTCTATCTGATCATGGCGTACAGATGGCCAAAAAGGCCGCAAAACAGTTTTTCAAAGATCTGGGTATCAAGCAACTCTTTGCACGATATCAAACGCCTCAAGACAACGCCTGGATTGAATCATGGTTCCGTATCCTCAAATATGACTGGCTACGGTATAAGAATTACGTCAGTTTTGATCAAATTAAAGCAATTATACGACAATTTATAATTGTTTATAATACTCAACGCTATCATGGTGCTATTGGTTATGTGACCCCGGAGCAGAAACATACGGGCCAGGCTGAAGAGATCTTAAAGGAAAGAGCTGAACGGAAATGCCTGGCTCGCTTGCACCGGTTAGAGGTAAACCGTAAATCAGTAATCCAAATTGCGTGGAAAAAAGCCGCATGAAAACTTGCTTCGACCTTTCACTATTTTGGTGTTGACAATTCAGAAACGGGCTACAAGATATTCAAACTATAATGGACCCCAAAAACTGGACCACGAGCTAAGACAGATTTCGGGTATA
>JAIWDV010000368.1:0-2027 GCA_048632525.1 Bacteroidales bacterium
TCCGGCTTCTGCAATAAAAGTCTGCATAGTGCCACACGTCTTTTTTCACCACCGGAAATAACATTAATTGGAGTATCTCCCGGAGGGCAGCGCAACGCATCCATTGCCATTTCTAAACGCGCGTCAAGATCCCAGGCATCAAGATAATCGATTTTTTCCTGCAATTCGCCATGGCGCTCAATAAGTTGATTCATTTCATCGTCAGACATGGGCTCAGCAAATTTTTCACTGATTTTATTGTATTCCTCAACAAGATCTACAACCTCCAGCATCCCTATCCATCCACAATTTCCCAACGCCCACCCTTAGCCGGGCCTATGCGCTTTAATTGTCCGTTTTTCTGTAACTTGGCAATCTGTTTTTCAATAGCGCGTGTCGTTATCCCAAGCGTCTTTGCCAGTTCAGGAATAGTTATAAGCGAATCCTCGCGCATTAGTTCTATTATTTTATCCGCTGTTTTCACCGAACTTTTCACCGAACTTTTCACCGAACTTTTCACCGACCCGTCTTCTTCAGGTGAGTCAAATATCCCGCTGGTATCCCGCTTAAAGATAATGGTAAAAAAGCTGTCAAACTCAAATTCCGGCTCCGGGCAGCCAGCGTCCTTTAGTAGTCGCTGGATTTTATGGATACCGGTGCCCATGTTTTCAACCAGATCCACCCTTTGCAAGAGGGACGCGATAATTTGATTTCTGCGAACGGCTTTTTTCCCGAACTCTTTTTCGGTCAATCCTTTTGGCAATCCGCCGGGATTTGAGATTTCCATGCGGTCGTCAAAAATTTCCACGGTCGTGTGGGATCCGGTTTGCAGGTAGTCCCGGTGGGAGACGGCATTGACTATAGCTTCCCGAATAGCATCAAGGGGAATTTCATAAACTTCCTTTCTTCGAGGTGTGCCGGTCATTTCATAGCGGACCCGCAATTCCTGCCGGATGAAATGCATGGCCAGATTGATATTGGTGATCAGGTCTTCCTGGTAGTCCTTGCGGTTGACCACCTGAAAACGATCTGTTCCCTCAAAGGTGCCGCAGGTAATGGTGGCCTGCTCACAAAGCAGTTCGATGGATTTGGCGAAAAACAGAACGCCCGCGTTTTTCATTGCCAGCTTTTTGTTGAGGCGGTCGGCTACGCCCAGGTTTTCAAGAATGGGTTCATCATCCAGCTCTTTACTGATGTCGGCAAGTCTTAAAAAGGCATTCAATCGCTCAGGATTGTAATGTTTTGCAAAATCAAAACGGGAATGATACTGTTCTTCAAAGCGAAGTATTCCTTCTGCCTGTAAAAAATCAACGAGTTGGTCTCGGCCCATTTTCTGGGAATTTGCGCCCATGCGGATAAAAAAGCCGTCACTGCACTGATACGGTTTATCTTTACCCTCAGGCACTGAAACGATGACAACATTTTGAAAGGATGTAATATGAACGGTAATGGAAGGTTGGCAATTAAATGCAATATCCTGAATTTGAGAACGAAGCGTGTTTGTATTTTTAATGCCTTTTACATTTCCCTGATTATTGACTCCAAGAAATATTCTGCCGCCTGATGCATTGGCAAACGCCGTCAATTCACGGGCCAGGGATTTGTTCACCCGTTCTTTGAACTCAACAAGATAGCTTTCACCCTCCTGGAGAATATATTTCAGCTCTTTGGCGTTCATTATTTTATACCCATCTGCTTCAACTCAAGAAGTCCGCCGGATATTTCCTCCTCCAGTTGCGTCAATCTCTCAAGAATGATTCCCGGCGGATCATACTCAATCTTCTCATATACATCTTCCTTATACCGGTTCACACTCAGATCATAGTCATTCTCCAGGATTTCCGCTTTGGGTACAAAGAAGTATTTCTCTTTCCGGTACGTGTCTTTTTTGGGATTCCGCTTTTTGTAGCGGGTTACAATGTCCTGTGAAAATAAGTGAAAATAAGGGGTCAGAAAATAAGGGGTCAAGTCTACTTTTGACCCTTGTGCAATCTGTTTTCTATTATTTCAATATGTCTTCTGATTTTTTATCTTTATTCTTAAACTTC
>JAIWDV010000369.1:0-2018 GCA_048632525.1 Bacteroidales bacterium
GTCGAGTCCTCCAGAATAGGCCAACACAATTTTTTTAATTTCTTCGCTCACTTTATATTCTCCTTTAGTTGATCCAGGACATTTTCAAGGGTTTCTACAAGCAGGTCAATTTCTTCCTTTTCAACAATGAGTGGTGGTATAAAACGAAGAATTTTTTCCTGGGTACAGTTAATCAGGAAACCCTTTTCCATCATGGTTTTCACTACCGCGGCTCCCGGTATCATCATCTCCACTCCAAGGATAAGGCCCTGTCCCCTGACCTCTTTTATGAAGTCATACTTCTTAACCAGTTCCTCCAGTCTCTCTTTGAAGTAATCTCCCACAACCCGACAGTGCTTGATCCATCCATCTTCAAGGAGACTCGTCACCACTGCCTTTGAGACAGCAGTTACCAAAGGGGTGCCTCCAAAAGTGGTGGCATGGCTTCCAGCACCAAAAGCATTACTTAATTCCTCGATAGCGAGCATGGCACCTATGGGCAGGCCATTGCCAAGGGCCTTTGCCAGGGTCATGATATCCGGCGTAATCCCATAATGCTCATGAGCGAAAAGTTTTCCTGTCCTGCCCATACCAACCTGCACTTCGTCAAAAATCAAGAGCGCCTCTCGATCCTGGCACAATGCTTTAACGCCTTTTAAATAATCGGCATCAGGTACAACAACCCCCCCTTCCCCCTGGATTGGTTCAAGCATTACTGCACAGACCGATTCATCTAAGGCCTGATCCAGGCTTTCGAGATCATTAAAGGGTACAAATGTGAACCCTTCCAGTAAAGGGTTATACCCGGCCTTAACCTTTTCCTGGCCTGTGGCCGAAAGCGTGGCCATGGTCCGGCCATGGAAGGAATCCTCCATGGATATAATTAGATGCCTTTGAGGTCCGAACTTTTCATTGGCGTAACGACGCGCAAGCTTGATAGCTGCCTCGTTGGCTTCAGCCCCGCTGTTACAAAAAAACACCCGGTCTGCAAAAGAATTTTCCACCAGAAGTTGGGCCAATTCTGTCTGCGGCCTGGTGTAATAGAGATTCGAAACGTGTACTAATTCTTTTGATTGATGTTCCAAGGCCTTACTCACAATCGGCGAGCTGTGCCCCAGGGCGCACACCGCAATACCCCCAACAAAGTCAAGGTATTCCTTTCCGTCTTCATCCCACACCCGACACCCATCTCCTCGAACCAGTGTTAAAGGAAACCGCGCGTATGTCTTAAACATGTACTTGTCTGCCAAACTCATGGTCGTCTCATTTTGATCATTCATCTTTCGCCCTGATTCAATGTCTCAAAATTTCTATAATTTATTATAATTACAGATAGTTACTGATATCCGGTGGTTTTACCTCACTTTAGGCACTTCTAATGCACAATCTCCGTACCTACACCAACCTTTGTAAAAATCTCGAGCAAAATTGCGTGATCCTGTCGACCATCGATAATGTGTGCCTTTCTAACACCACTTTTTAGAGCCTCAACGCAACAAATTACCTTGGGTATCATACCCCCTTTGATGGTTCCATTGCCTACCAGTTGATCCATTTCCTCCGTTTTGAGGGTTGACATCAGGGTCTTATCCTTAGAAAGCACACCTTCCGTATCAGTAAGGAGAATCAGCTTCCTGGCATTAAGGGATGCTGCTATGTGACCTGCCACCAGATCCGCATTGATATTGTATGTCTCTCCCTCTTCACCCGCACCTACAGGGGCAATGACAGGGATAAACCCGCTCTGGGTAAGGCTCATGAGGACCCTATTGTCCACAGAGATAATCTCACCCACCATGCCAATATCGATGATCTCAGGTGGCTGATCGTTTCCTTTTTCCCTCAGATACTTCATCTTTCTGGCCGTAATAAGGAACCCATCCTTACCGGACAGTCCGACAGCACGGCCGCCGTTTCGATTGATCAGGGTTACTATCTCTTTATTGACCTTCCCCATCAAGACCATCTCAACCACATCCATGGTCTGCTGGTCCGTAACCCGCATGCCATCCACGAATTCTGTTTCTATGGACAGCTTT
>JAIWDV010000370.1:0-2018 GCA_048632525.1 Bacteroidales bacterium
CAGACTTGGCTTCCCTCTCCCGTTGCGTAGAAACTCCTGGCGTAGAATTCAGTGGGATCGTTTCAAGAATTCATATCAAGTCGCGCCTCCCGATCCCGTACCGGTCTCGGGACAGGGAGGTCAGGCGTGAACCATTGAACTTTGAACCTGAGTTACAATAAAAGATGATATCGCGCATTCTAAAACATGGTTTCCGTGGTTTTTGCACTGTTCTGCTGGGCATTTCTTGCCTGGGAGTGTCCCAGGCCCAGGAGGCGGAAAAAACCTATTCCATATCCCTTACAAAGACGGCGGGAATAGAGGAGGATATCTATGAGGTTGATAACAAGAAGGTCCTGACAGAAGAATATACTATAAAAGAGGGGGAATGGGTATGGCAAATCCTGAGACAAAAGGGCCTGTTGGAACATCGAAATTTGTCTGAAATACTTTCTGTTCTCCAGGCGCTGAACGCATCTCTGGGCAGCCTGGATCTGGTCCATCCGGGAGAGAAAATAATTATACCACTTAAAATTGCCCCGGTCGCAGGGACTTCTGTTATTGCAGCCTCTCCCCCACCTGTAAAGGTCTCGCTTGCGGATCTGAAGGATGTAGATCTTGAAAACTACACGGTTGAACCTGGGGACAGCCTGACCCGCATTATCAAAGGACGCTATGATATTCCCAAAGATTATTTATATGGTGAGTATCTTGGAATGATCAAAAAGTTAAACCCATCCATCCGGGATTTGAATATCATCCACCCGGGGCAAAAGATCAAACTGCCTGTCTACTCTCCTGAAGTTGTGAGAAAACCCATTAAGATGGCAATGCCACAGGAATCTGAAGAAAAAAAAGAGTATGTGAAAGAAGATAAAACAGAAAGTTCTGTGTCTGATGATCTTGGTGTCATATTTACTGAAATGGGAGAGGAATGGGTCAAAACCGGTGAGCATTTCATCCCGTTAAAGTCAGGCAGTCAGATAGATCTCAAGGCGGTATCTTTTCCTATCCTCAACCTTCAAAACGGTTTGAGGGTGATGGTGGACCTCAACAATAAACTCCCCGATAAGATGGCAAAGCTTATAGAATCAAGCTGGGGAAATTACCGGGTTCTCCATCTTGTGGAAGGCGATAATCTCAGGTCTGCCTTAGACAAGATTTTGGAGGTGTGCAACTACCCCAAGGTATCCAAAATGGGCGAGGCTCTTGAACTGGGCGGAGACATCCCTATTCGGATCACAGCCGACTGGATTGTAAAACTTTCCGAAAAACAATCAAATAACAGGCCGGGATTTGTAGTCATTAACCTCAATGAAGACCCTGTCACGAATACACCCTGGATGATTAAAGAATACCTGAATAGTCTGGGAGTAAAAGTCATTGATTACCCACAGGGTGATGATAAGGGAACAGAGGTGGTGGAAAATGCGGCAACGTTAAAGGGGGGAGGAGAACCTGCATCATTAGTAAGGGCGTTATTGGACCTCACAGGCCGGTCTTATTCTACCGATGTGGAGATTCCTGTTTATCAAAAGCAAAAGGCCGACTTCAAATTGATTATCAAGGCTGACTTCTTCCTGAAGATCAAAGGAAGAGACGCTATCATTGATCTGATCGGTCTGGCCCCGGAAATGATCTCTCTTTTAGAAGATCATAAGTTTTCAGTCCTCTCAATGGCAAACGAAAAAGACCCGTTGGCCATGGTTTCCATGACCCTCGAGTTTCTGGATATTGAATCTCAAAATGGTCCCCATTCCTTTATGGCTGGTAACAGAGATGATTCAAAAAATGTCAAATTGACTTTACCAGGAGTCGTCTTTCACGATTCGCGGGGAAATCCGGTTCTTGCGACCCCGCTTATCCTGCCTGAAGAAATTGCGGCATTTTTATCAAAACGAGCCTACAGGATTTTGCCATTATCCTTTTCCTGAGGCTGTATGCCAATTTGTTTATTCTAAGTTTCATAAATAATTGACAGGATAACAGGATGGACATGATGTTAATCCAGTCAATCCTGTTAATCCTGTCAAAAAAGT
>JAIWDV010000371.1:0-2018 GCA_048632525.1 Bacteroidales bacterium
CCTGCTGCCGATCGTGGGACCTGGTACTTTCTATGTACCGGCAGCTATCTATTATTATATTGTCAATGAACCGGTAAAGGCTGTGGTGATCGTAATATTCGGGTGGTTGTTCCTTGAGACCATTCCCGGCAACATTCTCAGGCCCAGGCTGATGATGCAGCATGGAAATATCCATCCCATCATAACACTGCTGTCCTTTACTGCTCCCTTGTTCGTGGTTGGTGCCATGGGGATAATAATCGGCCCTGCAGCTTATGGTTTCATGCTTGCCATATACAGGACGTATACGGGATTCGAGGTAATGACCGAACCTGGAAACCTGGAGATTGAAGAAAAGGCTGGGACCCAGGCAGAGGATGAAAATCTACCTGAAGATGAAACCCAAGCTGAAGATGAAAAATCTAATGTTGAAGTTTAGGGCTTGAGGAAGAACAAAATCCTCCCTTCGGTCGGATTTTCTTGAGTACATCAAGTTTGACTTGTGTATGTCACTTGTGCAGGTAATGTTAAGATTTTTATCTGATAAACTAATATATGGATTTATGACAATGATCTCTGCAAGGAAAAGGCTTGAATCAATAGAGAGTAATATCCTGCCTTCTATGTTTACTGGAAGAATAATAAAAGATGAGAATTGGCTAAATAAAACACTTGAAGAAACCCTGCCTAATCTTGAAAAAAAGGCTATTGAGCTGGCATTGGAATGCAAAGCAGAAGGGGAATGCAGTGAAAATGAGCAATTGTGCGATGAAACCAGGATCAGGGAATTATTCAAAGAAACCCGCTCAAAACTTGAAAAAGAATTTTTGATAAGGACACGTACAGGTTAAGGTTCTGTTGTTTAGTGGGCACGCACTTAATTATACAAAAACATATAACTATCTGGCTAGATGGAATATATGTTCCAATTGCGGGCTTAATCACTTCTGGACTTGGTACAGGTGTAATCACAGGTGTTATTTCCGTAAACAGATAATTGCAGAAAGTCACTATACCTCGGATTTAAGTCCAAGACCTGTACAATATCTCACTCTCTCGATTTCTCATCTAATCCGGCAATATACATCCAAACACTCACAAAACAACAACCCGACTCCGATTTCCAACACTCAACTCGATCTCATCATTGAAACCGGATTTTGAATAGGCATCTATTACCTGTATGGGTATCGATATTGGGGACTCTGCACGGCGCTTCGTGGCCATCCGTGCTTTCTAAAGGCTTGTTGAATTGGCTAAAACTAAACAGGCTAAAATTATGAAAAGCTTTTAATCTATTACAAAAGGTATATACTTTGTTTCATAATTAAATAACGCTATATAAATAAAGGATGTTGCATCATAAAATGGCTCTTTCTCTCAACAAAACAAAACTCGACAATCTGGCAACTGATATCTGGAAATCCGCAGAACGACTGCGCGGTAAGTTCAAGGCTTACGAATACCAGAGCGTCATCCTGCCGATCATCGTCATCCGGCGGCTGGAGTGCGTATTGCTCGACTGGCGCGAGGCAAAGAGCGCTGAAGTGCTGGCTAAGCGGCCAAATCTCACCGAGAAGGAACTTGCCAAGCTGGTCAAGGAACTCGAACTTAATCCTCAGCAGTCGCCGTTCTCGAACAAGACAGACTGGACGCTGCGCAAGGTCTATGAGGAAGACCCCACGCTTATGGCGGAGAACTTCCGCGACTACATCAACGGCTTCTCCAAGAACGTTGACGATATCATCGAGCACTTTAATTATCGCGCCACCATCGGCCTGATGGTGAAGAACAACCGGCTCGCCCCGATCCTGAATCAATACAAGGAAATGGAACTTGGCCCGGACAAGCTCTCAGGTCTTGAGATGGGGTACATCTACGAGGAACTGCTCAGACGTTTCTCAGAACAAAGCGGAGAGGAGGCGGGAGAGCACTTCACCCCGCGCGAGGTCATCCGGCTCATGGTTGAGCTGTTGGAAATTCCCATCCCCGACCGGCACATTTCGATCTACGACCCTGCCTGCGGTACGGGCGGCATG
>JAIWDV010000372.1:0-1996 GCA_048632525.1 Bacteroidales bacterium
TCTTGTGGCTATTTTTTTGATAGCGTCTGCGATTTCTTGCCTCCCCCCATAGCTGAGGGCCAACGTGAGGACCATGTCCTTGTTGGAGGCGGTTTTTTCGATGGTCTCAAGGAGTATTTTCCTTGTATCATCAGGCAGCTTATGGGTCCTCCCTATGGTTTGGAGCCGTATGCCGTTTTCCTGCATCTCTTTCAGTTCGCCCTTGAGAAAACGCTTCAGGAGCTTCATGAGGGCCTGAATTTCAAGTTTAGACCTTTTCCAGTTTTCTTCGGAAAATGCATATAGGGTGAGCCACTGAATTCCAATTTCACGGCTGGTTCTGACGATTTCCCTTACGGCTTCCGTTCCCTTCTCATGCCCAAGAAATCTGTTAATACCTCTTTTCTTGGCCCACCTGCCGTTGCCGTCCATAATAACTGCCACATGCCTGGGTATTTTATTTGGATCAATCAAGGTCATACTGTCCTGTTTGTAGATGCAGGGAATTGAAAAAATTGAGGGATTTTTGCGCGAACCCTAAGGAATTGAGGAGTTAGAATTCCATTATTTCTTTTTCTTTTTCGGCGGTGATTTCGTCTATTTTTTTTATTGAGTCGTCCGTTATTTTTTGTACATCATCATGGGATTTGTACATTTCATCTTCTGAGATCTCTTTTTCGTTTTTCAGCTCTTTGAACATTTCATTGGCGTCTCGCCTGTGGTTACGGATAGCAATTTTGCTCTCCTCTGCCATTTTTTTTGCCAATTTTGCCAGCTCTTTTCGCCTTTCCTCGGTCAATGGGGGAATGGCTATTCTGATAATCTTGCCATCATTCATGGGGGTCAGACCCAATTCGGATTTCAGAATGCTTTTTTCTATCTCCGCAATTATAGACTGATCCCAGGGCTGAATGGTGATAAGCCGGCTTTCAGGCACAGAAATTGATGCAACCTGTTCCACCGGCATTTGAGTATCATAACATTCGACCTTGATGCCGTCCAGTAACGCTGTGGAAGCACGACCAGTTCTTATCTTTTTGAAGTCTTTTTTCAGGGCTTCCCCGGTCTTGCTCATTTTTTCCCGCAGTTCGGAAATGATTTCATCCTTCATGATGGTTCCCCTGTTATTAAAGTCCCAACCTTTTCTCCGTTAACAGCCTTTATAATATTACCTTTTTTTCTAAGGTTAAAGACAATTATCGGCAATTCCTGACCCATGGCCAATGAAACACCGGTCAGGTCCATAACCTTTAAATTCCTTTTTATCACCTCACGGTAAGTCAACTGGGGGAATTTTCTGGCAGAAGGCTCTAATTCAGGGTCAGCGTCATAAACCCCGTCCACCTTTGTTGCCTTCATGAGGATATCAGCGTCAATTTCCATAGCCCTGAGAGCTGCCGCAGTATCTGTTGTGAAAAAGGGGTTGCCGGTGCCGGCCCCAAAAAGCACAATGCAGTTCTTCGACAGGTGGCTGATAGCCCTCCCTCTCACATAAGGCTCGGCAATCTTGATCATATCGATGGCGGTCATGACTCTTGTTTCGGCTCCGATACGCTGTAATGCTTCACTTAGTGCAAGGGCATTAATAACAGTTGCCAACATGCCCATGTAATCAGCAGAAACGCGTCCCACACCGTAATTAGCAGACTGAAGCCCCCTGAATATATTCCCGCCGCCAATCACAATTGCCACTTCGACCCCAAGTTTGTGTACTGAGGATATCTCAGATGCCACTTCTTCAAGCACTGAGGGATCGATGCCAAAGGATTCGTCCCCCATCAGGGCCTCTCCGCTTAATTTGAGCAGGATGCGTTTGAACCTGGGCTGCTTAGCCTTCATCCATATACTCCGGAATTATCCATTTATTAATTAATCCCAGCTTTGCTATGCGTGTTAGATAGTGATTTATGAAGCCCTATGGAATAAAGTTCAAATGACAAAATCCAAATGTCAAATCAAATCCAAAACCCCAATGTCAAAATGTTTTCCAAAACGATCAGTTATTTATCTTTTTCGT
>JAIWDV010000373.1:0-1998 GCA_048632525.1 Bacteroidales bacterium
TAAGACCAAATTCCACAGATGCCTTATCCTGTGGCGGAAGCACATCCAGCTTATAACCCAGCGGCTTAAATACAGCAGGAAGAAGCGAAGAATAAAATGGAGAAAAATAGGGGGCAATAAGAGTTCTCTCCCTGTCTTTCGGCATGAAGGTAAGGTTTGTTTTCTTTTCGATTTCTTTTGTGTGCCTGGGTCTGCCCGCATTTTCTCTCACCGCTTCCAGCATGGAACGTAGTCTGATCCTGACCGCGCCCAGATTGGATATTTCGTCCATCTTGATTGATGTATAAATCTTTCCATACCTCTTGAGAATATCTCTTACTTCATCGGCAGACACAGCATCAGGGCCGCAGCCGAAAGAAATAAGGTGTACCAGTTCGCTATGATTATTTTTGCCTGCCCAGCCGGCCGCGGCATAAAGTCTGTTGGTGTATGCCCACTGGGTAAGAACGTCAACACCAGCAAGAGACTGATCTCTATCTGCCGGAACAGCGTCTTCGCTTATAACATCGACCCCCATAGAGGTTAAGAGTTCCGGAATGCCGTGGTTGATAAGCGGGTCTATATGATAAGGCCGGCCTGCCAGGACAAGAATTAGCCGGCCTTTGTTTTCGGCCTCATTTATTAGAGAAGCAGCCCTGCTTCTCAGTTCTTTCTTGAATTTTTTTTGAGCAGCCAGTCCCTGTTTTATGCCCTTTACAACAGTCCGGTAGTCAATGCCGAATTGCCTGAAAAAAATGTAAAGCTGCTTTTTTAACAACTCGCTGTCCCGAAAGCTGAAAGCTGGATTATCAATAGGTATTCCGTATTTTCCTTTTGGGTCGATTGCGTTCTTCACCACATCCGGATATCCGGTAACAACAGGGCAGTTGAAAGTGTTCAAGACATCCCGGTATTCTTTTCTTTCATGAACCACAATCGGATAAAAAATTCTGTCCACTTTACGTTCCAAAAGGTCAAAAATATGCCCGTGTGCGAGTTTGGCGGGAAAACAGATGTTTTCCGACATTATTGTTGACGCTCCTCTTTCAAAAAGCTTGAAATTAGATGGAGAGGAAAGAACAACCTTAAAGCCGCATGTAGTCAAAAAAGCAGACCAGAAAGGAAAATTTTCATACATATTCAGGCAGCGCGGAATCCCAAAGGTGAAAATCGGATCGCCTTCAGGTTCCATTTGACGATCAAACAGGAGTTGTAATTTTTGTGCTATTAAATTGCTTCCCCTGTCTTTTGTTCTGGCGCTATTACTAAAATGCCGTTCACACCGGTTGCCTGTAAAAAACCGGTTCCCATTAGCGAATGTGAGTTTCATGACAGCGCACCTGTTTTCGCAGCCGCCACACTCTATTTCCTTTTTGGTGAAATCGATTTTTAAATCAGAAGCATTTTCAAGGCCGGCAAATCCTTTTGATTCATCAGGACTTAAGCGATGGTTATTAAGAGCTGTAATGGCTGCTCCATATGCTCCCATTAACGCCGGAATATCAGGACGAACAACCTCTTTGTTGAGCAGAAGTTCAAACGCACGCAATACTGCCGGATTGCGAAAGGTTCCCCCCTGGGCAACAATTCTATCCCCTAAGACCTCGACATCTCTTAATTTGAGAACCTTGTAAATAGAATTTTTAATTACCGAATAAGCAAGTCCCGCTGAAACGTCGGCAACTGTTGCTCCTTCGCGCAATGCCTGCTTGACCTTTGAGTTCATAAAAACAGTGCATCTGGTTCCCAGATCAAATGGAGCATTTTTTTCGCACGCTATTTTGGCAAAATCCGCAATGCTGTATCCCAGGGAAGAGGCAAATGTCTCAAGAAATGAACCGCATCCGGATGAACACGCTTCATTGACCTGTATATCCGATACAGCATGATCCCGGATATAGATTGCCTTCATGTCCTGGCCGCCGATATCTAAAATAAAGGAAACATCATTATCAAAGCGCCTGGCCGCACGATAGTGCGCCATGGTTTCCACCACGCCGTCATCCAAACCAAAGGCTG
>JAIWDV010000374.1:0-1987 GCA_048632525.1 Bacteroidales bacterium
CTGTCTACTTTGTCTGAATAGACGGAGCGAAGCGATACCTCAAATCGTCAATATTCAATCGTCAATATTCAATTTGGTTCCGGTTTATCCGGGTTAGGTCAAGACACCTCCGAGATCCATTTACTAAGAACATCCCTGTCTTTTTGATTTATGGAAGTAATCCTGAGGCGATTGAGTGTTTTGTCTTTTTGATCCTGGAACGGCAAAACCTTCGCATAAATGTCGTCAAAACAGTGGGCATCCATACAGAAGTCAAATATGAGTTTGATATCGGTAAGGGGTTCGAGATGAGGTTCAATTGAGGCAGTAATCAAATTCTCATTCATGAGTGTAGTCTCCCCTGACATTGATTCACTTGCTATTCTTTTGCCTTCCACTTTCCAGCAGTGAAAGGGAAGACTGATTTCGACGCCACCTTCACCACCTGCCTGGAAGTCTAATTTAATATTGTAAGGTTGACCCATTGCAGTGACAGGATAATTCACCAGGGGCCTCTTTAACCCTTTCATCATGACAGTATGCGGTGGGTCAGCGGTAACAAATTCTTTGACCAGGCGGTAAGTGGATTCCCCGATCAACACCTGTCCGCCGACAGTATTGGATTCAATGCGGCTCGCAATATTTACGGCAGGGCCCACAATTCCGTATTTGGCTCGCACTTCGGAGCCGATATTCCCTACAATTACTGACCCGGTGTTAATCCCTATACCCATCTCAAAGGGAGGGTATCCCTCTTGTGTAATTTCTTCGTTCAGTTCCACAAGGGCATTTTGCATGGCAAGAGCGCAGGCGACCGCTCGCGCCGGATCATCATCCTGTTTCTCGGGCACACCAAAAACCGCCATGATCGCATCTCCAATGAACTCATCTATCAGTCCATCATAGTCTAAAATGACCCTTGACATACGTTCCAGGTACCGATTAAGAAGCTGAACCAGCTCTTCCGGATCTCTGTTTTCTGAAAAGCCTGTGAAGCCGCGAAGGTCTGACATCAGTACGGTCACAGTTTCCCTGTGGCCACCGATTTTCTGGCCTGACGGGGATTCCAGTATTTCATCTACAACTTTCTTGGAAAGATAGCGACCGAAGGTGTCCCGGATAAAGTTAACCAAACCCAAACGTTCCTCTGATACTTTTAGAATGGTGCCCAACATATGAGACCGTGAAGAAACGATTTCCTTAAACTCTCTTGCGGCGTCATCCGGCAAATCCACCTGTCTTGCCGTGAGATCATTGTCCTCGATACGCCGATCAGCCGCGGCAATGGCTTCAAGTGGTGAAATAATCTTTCTGGCGAGAAAACTCCTGAGAGTAACAATCATAAATAAGACGATTATTGCTACAAGGGATATGATTCTTATTGCGTACCAGACAAGTTCTGTAGTTCCCTTGTCTTCGGTTAAAGCGGCATATATAAGTGTTCCTACAAGCAATATCCCTTCAATTATGAGTATGCGCCAAAAGACCCCCATCAAGACTACACTCCTGACGCTATTCTTTTTATTTTTTGAAGTATCAGAAGGCATCCTTTTCACCGTTTAATCAAATTTACTCATAACCCTTTGGATTTCATTGATCAATTGATCCACGTTAAATGGTTTTTCAATAAAACCATCGCATCGATTCCGCATAGCATCTATCAGCATACCTTTTTCCCCGTAGGCCGTCATTATTATTACGGGAAGTTCACCGTATTTTTCACGTATCTTTTTCAATAGTTCTATCCCGTCTTTCCCTGGCATAATGTAATCAGTCAGAACCATATCAATCCTGTAGGTCATTGATTCCAGTTGGTCAAGTGCCTCTATGGCATTCAAGGCTTCAAACACCTGATAGCCCTTACTCCTTAACGCTCTCCTAAGGGTTTCGATCTGAACCTTTTCATCGTCAACGACCAGTATGTTCATAGTTTCTTCCTGCCCTAACGGTATAGTAGCCCTGAACTTGCCCTGTCGAAACGGCAAAGACCATCTTTTTGACATAAGCC
>JAIWDV010000375.1:0-1983 GCA_048632525.1 Bacteroidales bacterium
GTTGCGAGATGATTGATATACTTCAGCCTTCAACCTTCAACCTAACCACCTGAGTAGTTACCATGATTCGTTGGATCCTGTTGATATTAATAATTCAGTTTATCTCAGGATGCAGTATTAACAAGATCCCTGAGTATAACGATCAGCATTTTCCATATGTGGAGGAATCTCTCTGGAAACTTACTATAGAAAAATGGGGGACTGAACGATTTACCGGTCTGCTGGCAGTAAGGACTCTCGGCCCTGATTTCCATTTGGTCCTGCTTGATGCCACGGGTATCAAGCTGCTGGAGACTGCAATGTCTGATGGAAGCGATGTCAGAGTTGTTTCTGCCGTAAAGGCGGTGCGCGACCGTGGTTTGCCGGAATATCTTTCCAGATCCACCTCACGCATTTTTGATACCATGTCAGGTGATGTCCATTGTTTCAGACATGGTTTCATCAGAATATGTAAGAAAAAGCCTGCTTTGGATGTGGAAAGAAAAGAAGCCCGCTTTGGCCCTTTTTTGGTTTGGTCTGTGGACTATTTTTATAGTAAAGATGTATCTGAAGGATTTGTTGGTGCGGTGTTGCAAGAGCCATGGAGGCGCTCTAAACTGACACTGGAGCTATTTCAAGGGGGACTTTGAAGATTTTTTTAATGAACCGGCCAATATTTATCAAAACAGCTAAAATATTAATTGCTATAATAGAAAAATAGTGTTAATTAATAGCGTATTATGGAAAATAACAAACTGGCCAATGAACCGGCCAAAAAAAGCAAAGATCCTGCTTATTATCTAACACCTCTTCTGCCTGAAAAAGGCAATATAGGCCCCCTGAAGGATATGGCGCAGGAAATCATAGCAGCCTCTGCGGGGCTGGAGAGTAAGGTGGCCAGGGAGACCGCCATTGTGCTCGGTGACGAGCTCCGGCTCATCAACAGCTACTACAGCAATCTTATTGAAGGCCATAAAACAACTATCCCAGACATCAATATGGCCTTAAAAAATAAATTTTCTCAGGATCCGGAGAAAAAATATGCGCAGGAACTGTGTGCCGCCCATGTAGAAACCGAAAAACGGTTTATGGAATTTGTGAATGCGCCGCAAAAGCTCAATATCTGCAGCCAGCAGTTTTTGTCTGAAATTCATGCTGCGTTCTATGCCAACTTACCGGAAGAACATCTTTTCACACACACCCCCAAAGGATTTTCCAAAGCGCCGGTCAATCCTGGCCAAATCCGGGATGTCAATGTCTCCGTGGATGGCCGGTCACTTCATGGGCCGTACCATCAGGATTTGCCGGCATTGCTCAAAGCCTTTGCCCAAAGCTATGCCCCGGATCAGTTTCATGGTGACGAACGTTTAATCGCGATGGCGGCAAGTCATCACCGGCTGACCTGGCTGCATCCCTTCCGGGACGGAAACGGTCGGGTTGTCCGCCTTTTTTCAGGGCTGTATCTCGCCAGGATAGGCGTTAACAAAAGCAATCTGTGGTCTTTGTCACGAGGTTTATCAAGAAATAAAAAGCGGTATATGTTTGAGCTGTGGGCTACTGATTCTCCTGATGAACAAAATGACGTTCACTATTTTGATGATGACCTGCTGGCGGATTTCTGCAAGTTTTTCTTTGAAATCTGTCTGGATCAAATACGCTTCATGGAAGACTTGCTGCGGCTTGACCAAATCGAAAGCCGGATCGACTGGTATGTGGAAACGCGGGCCAAACATGATAAAAAACCTTTGCGGATTGAGGCGGCAAAAGTACTCAGGGCCGTATTTATGCGGGGTGCCATACCAAGAGGCATGGCTGTTGAGATCTTGAACATGAGCGAGCGCAGTGCACGCCGAATCGTCAGCGCGCTGATCGAGAACGGTCTTTTGCAGTCACAAAGCCACCGTGCGCCGTTAACAATCGGGCTGCCGATTGGTGTTCTTCCCTATTACTTTCCGGATCTTTACGACCCTTCGGTAATTGGTGAGGAGTATATTGTCTAGTAAC
>JAIWDV010000376.1:0-1972 GCA_048632525.1 Bacteroidales bacterium
GCCCTCTATCTTTCGATACGGGGCATACCTGTACGTCGACCCACGCTTTTGCCTCCGGCCTCCTTCAGATGCGCCTTGCGGCTAACACCCTTGCCATTGGCTACCCTTCGCCTCCATCAGGCTGGGTATGGACTTTGCTCGGGACCTGTGTCACAATCCCGGGCATCACCAATTAGCAGCCGGGCCTTGCCCGGCACACAACCAATGGCCGAGGGGAACGGTTGGCGCCGCCTCGTACTTGAATGTATCGGGCTTCAGCCATAGTCTTCTGACCAGATACAAAAAAGGCGGCTGGCTCCAGTCTTTTGGAAGGGGGGCCTACACTCTTTTCGGGGACAAGGTGCAATGGTCCGGTGCACTTTACACCCTTCAAACACAGCTTGGGTTGAATGTCCATGCAGGGGGAAAGACTGCCCTTGAGTTAAAGGGATATGCTCATTATTTACCGACGAAACAAAACAGGATATTCCTGTACGCAACGCCGGGGCAGGCATTGCCGGCCTGGTTTAAAGGGGTGCGTCTTGGTGTCGATATCGTCATCACGCGAACCAATCTATTCCCGGTCAAAAGTCAACACGGCTTCTCAGAGTTTAGAGACAAGGAGTTTTCCATAACGATATCGTCGCCTGAAAGAGCCGCTATGGAAATGCTGCACATTGTTCCTGGAAGAATCGGCTTTGAGGAAGCCGCCCTGATCATGGAAAATCTTGTCAGTCTGCGGTCAGAAACGGTTCAGAGTCTGCTCGCAATGTGTCGGTCCGTCAAGGTCAAGAGGCTCTTCATGTATATGGTAGAAAAGCATGAGCATCCCTGGGTATCGCAGCTTGATCTGTCGAGTATCGATTTCGGGGAAGGAAAGCGAATGATTGTGCCGAACGGCAGGTACGACAGGAAATATCATATCACCGTCCCGAGAAGTTATGAAGAGGTTGCGGGATGAAGGACACAGTGTTTTTCAGGCAAGCAGAATTGCTTATCAGGATTCTTCCCCTGATCCATGCGGAACACGTGTTTGCCCTGAAAGGAGGCACCGCGATCAATTTCTTCGTAAGAGACCTCCCGCGTCTTTCCGTAGATATTGATCTCGCATACCTTCCGGTAAACGAGAGGGATGCCGCCTTGAGCGATATCCGCAACACATTGATCCGGATCTCTGAGAATATCAACAAGAGGGTTCCGGGAACGAAAGTTGCCTATAAGAATATCCACGGCACTGATGTAATAAAGGGCATGATCGTTTACCGGGAGGCAGTGATAGTCAAAATCGAGCCCAACTTAGTATTGCGGGGCTCTGTATATCAACCCGAAACAAAGACCTTATCCAAAAAAGCACAGGACCTCTTTGAGCTTTCGGTGGAAAGCCGTATCCTGTCTACGGACGAACTTTACGCTGGAAAAATGTGCGCAGCCCTTGACCGCCAACATCCGAGAGATCTTTTTGATGTCCATATACTCCTCAAAAATGAAGGTCTTAATGATGAAATACGAAAAGCATTCATTGTCTATCTCATCAGCCATCCGAGGCCTATGATTGAAATCCTAAATCCCAGATTCATGGATATCAGGACTGTTTTTGAAACTGAATTTGAAGGCTTAATTGCTGAAAGCGTTGCATGCGAAGATTTATCCGCAACACGAGAAAGGCTGGTTTCAATGATATTGAGCGACTTGACTACCCAGGAGAAGGAATTCATTGTCTCGGTGAAGGAAGGCACTCCCAAGTGGGAGCTTTTGGGCCTGGAAGGGATTGAGCACTTGCCAGCCGTCAGATGGAAGCTTTTGAATATCGGCAAAATGAAGCCTTCAAAGCACAAAGAAGCGGTTCGTAAATTGAGAAATTATCTGGGAGTCTGAGGAGGGAAGAGGGGGACATCCTTCAGTTTTACAGTTTCTAAGTAATCCTTTTAGAGCCGGTTCATGATGGTAAGAAAGTCGAAGATAGATGAAGGTTGTGAGGAATTGAGCGTTGTAG
>JAIWDV010000377.1:0-1963 GCA_048632525.1 Bacteroidales bacterium
TACGATCACGATACCTGTTGGATTGAAGATTGAAGATTGAAGGAATTCTGTCAATTTTTAAAAAGAAACAGACCCGCCTGCCTCGCCCGAGCAAACCAACAAAAGGACGAAGAGCATTGAGTATGGCTCGCGATGGCGGGCAGGGCGAACCGATTCCACAAATATTCAATCCAATAACCAGCAACGAGTAACCAGCAACGAGTAACCAGCAACGAGTAACCAGCAACGAGCAAGGAGGGTCTTTGGTGGCACCCAAGTATAAACATTCCATTTTACTTGTAGATGACGAGATCTCTATTACAAAATCGCTTGAACGGATTTTTCGCAAGGAAGATTACAAAATTTTAACAGCTTCCGGCGGAAAGGAAGGTCTCGAGCTACTTAATACGTTAGAAGAGCCTGTTTCACTGATTATCTCTGATCAACGTATGCCGGAAATGACCGGCGCTCAATTTCTGGAGAAGGCAAGGAAAATTTTTCCTGATGCAGGCAGATATCTTTTGACCGGTTATTCCGATATGGATGCTGTTGTTGACGCCGTCAACAAAGGAGAAATTCACAGGTATCTGACCAAACCATGGAATGATGATGAGCTGCTGGTTCATGTTCGACAGTCACTTGAGCAATATGAACTGGTGCTGGAAAACCGGAGGCTTTTAGAGCTTACAAGCACGCAAAACAGAGAACTCAATGAACTAAACAAAAATCTTGAGAAAAAAGTAAGCGAAAGAACCCTGGAAATCAGGCAAAAAAATATAAAATTAGAAGAAGCCAACAAAAAACTGGAAGAAAGTTTTTTAGATATAATTCGATTATTGTCTTCATTGATTGAAAATTTAAATCCCGAAATGGGAAGATATATGAAACATGTAGCGCAACTTGCAAGAAAGGTTGCCGAAGAATACGATTTGGACAGTGAAGAGCTCGATCAAATTGAAATAGCAGGTATGATACATGATATCGGCATGTTGGGATTGCCCAGAACGACATTATTAAAGGATAAGGAAAGTATGGGCAAAGCGGAATTGAAGATGTACCGCCAGCATCCTGCTATTGCTTCAATCTGTCTCGAAACTGTAGAAAGATTGGACAAAGTAGCTGAAATTGTACTTTATCACCATGAAAACTTCGACGGCAGCGGTTTCCCTAATGGCCTAAAAGAAGATGAAATTCCTTTGGGGTCGCGTATCATAGGAGCTGTAGCGGATTATTGCAGCATAATATACATGTGGCCGAAGGATATAAAATATATTTTTTACAAAGCAAAAAAATATTTTGGTCCGGCAATCAGGGATTTTAATGTTACAGAACCTGAAAAAATGATCGAAAAAATCGCACCAAAAATCATTCTGCTTGGCGCTTACCGGAAATATGATATCAATGTTGTAACAAAATTGATAACAAAAGCAGGAGAAGCAAAACCATCTGAAGAAGAAAACAAAGAAAAGAAAAAGCAGGATCTATGGATTGGTTATGAAGAGTTGAAAGAAGGCATGGTTTTGGCGCGAGATCTTCGTTTAAAAGACGGCAGGCTTTTACTTACAAGGGGTATGAAAGTTAAGAAATCGTCAATCAGCTCTGTTCACAAACTTGGAGAAAATAAGCTTATAGACGATCGGATTAATATAGTGCCCTAAAGTTGCTGGTTGCTGGCTCTCATCTATCTTGCCCGGCAACATCACCAATCTGTGCTCCTTTTCTGTAGATTGAATAAAGAGGTTTATCTTCTTTTCTAAAGTCTGTAAGTATTCATGAAGGTCTTGGTATAGGGCCTCATTCTTCAGTGATTTGGTTTCATCCAGCAACGAGAAACGAGAAACGAGCATGGATTCAAAAACAATATTGAAAAAGCTTGATAATATCGATGATCTTCCCACATTGCCCTCCATTGCCATGGAGGTAAACAAGATGCTTCGGGATTACGATACATCCATCAGCAAACTGGGTCAAACAATAGAAAAAG
>JAIWDV010000378.1:0-1930 GCA_048632525.1 Bacteroidales bacterium
CTCGCTCCATTTTTTGATGCAAAAGCTTTTTCAAGCAATTCATTATCTCCCCAATTCACCATCAAAAAAAGTAAAAAACCTCGTTGACCCTGTAAAAACAGGGTGATAGAGTAGTTTTGATACAACGAAACTATCATCAACGAGGTGTAACAATTATGGCACAAGGCATTCTTCCTTTCAAGTATGAAACTGAAAAAAACGCAACAGGAATGACGGCATTGGCTGGTCTTCCAGTGTATCTCGATTTGGCCCAGGTAATAGGGGTAAGCAAATCGATAGAAAAACATTTAAAAGTACGCAGAGGCGGACAGGGATGGACAGACAGTCAGATTGTTCTTTCTCTCGTTCTTCTTAATTTAGCTGGTGGAGACTGTGTTGAAGACATAAAAAAACTTGAAGCAGACGATGGATTCTGTGAAGTGCTGAAAAAGGCTGAAATGCATGGTTTAAAGCGAAAAGTAAGGAGAGCATTATTGCGTCGCTGGCGTAAAGAGAAAACACGTACAGTTCCCTCTCCGTCATCAATCTTTCGTTATCTGGCAAAATTTCATAATATAGAGCAGGAAAAACTAAGGCAACCAGGTAAAGCCTTTATTCCTGCGCCAAACGAGCATTTGCAAGGCCTTGCGAAAATCAATAAAGAATTGGCGGCATTTTCAGGTTTTCAAGATTCTGGAAGTACAGCGACCCTGGATATGGATGCCACGCTTGTAGCTACGAATAAGATTGACGCATTATTCAGTTATAAAGGATATAAAGCATATCAACCGTTGAATACATGGTGGTTTGAACAGGGAATTATTTTGCATACAGAATTTCGAGATGGCAATGTGCCGGCAGGTTTTGAACAGCTTAGGGTGTTTAAGAATGCCCTGGACTGTTTACCGAAAGAGGTAAAACAGGTCAGATTGCGTTCAGACACAGCCGGTTATCAGCACAATTTATTGAGATATTGTGCGACAGGAGAAAACAGTCGTTTTGGAGTAATAGAGTTTGCCATAGGGTGTGATGTAACACAAGAGTTTAAAAAAGCTGTTGCGCAGGTTGAGGAGTCGGAATGGAAACCGATATATAAGATCGCATACGGCGAGAAGTACGCAACCGGAGTGGAATGGGCAGAGGTCTGCTATGTTCCCAATGCGATTGGTTACAGCAAGAAAGACCCCACATACAGATATCTGGCGAAGCGTGAAGTTCTGAATGAGCAACAAGCGCTGCCGGGCATGGACTCTCAGATAAAGCTTCCCTTCCCAACGATGGATATTGATGACCGCAGATACAAGGTGTTTGGTATGGTTACAAATATGGATTGGGAAGGTGAAAGACTAATACACTGGCTGCATGAAAGATGCGGTAAGAGTGAAGAAGCCCATGCAGTAATGAAAGATGATTTAGCCGGAGGCAAGCTGCCGTCAGACGATTTTGGCGAAAATGCTGCATGGTGGTGGATCATGATATTAGCGTTTAATCTGAATGCAATGATGAAAAAGCTGGCAATGGGAGCTTCCTGGATATCAAAGAGAATGAAAGCAATTCGGTTTTCTTTTATTAATCTTCCTGGACGTGTGGTAACACGTTCCCGCAGTTTGATAATCAGGTTAACAAAAAACAACCCGACAATGGAGTTATTGATCAATGCCCGTAAGAAGATTGCGATGCTTCAGCCTGTTCCCACTGGGTAGGCTGAAAAGCAAGAGATAAGGAAGTAAAATCGTTTATCGAGGGAGTGGTGCGCTTGAAAATAGTTAATCAGTAGCATTTTAATAGGGTTATAATAATATCCAGATTTTTCCTGGGATTTTCAAAAAAAGTACCTCTTTCAACAACCCAAATAGCCATGTATTTTTTAGGCGGTGGATTTGGGCCTCCCAAGCCAGTTGATCGAATACAGAACATAAAAACTGTTCGTCCAATTGGCAAAACCAAATGG
>JAIWDV010000379.1:0-1914 GCA_048632525.1 Bacteroidales bacterium
GGAATTGGCCGTTTTTGCCGCTTGGACTTGGAGGCAATCGTTCAACCGCAGCGGTTCTGATAGAAAGTACCACTAACAACAAGGCAAGCGCTGATTGCCTGATTGCATTGGGTTTGCTCGGGGATATTTCTGCTGTTGAGACACTTCTATCATATCCTGGTAATGCCGATCTTGCCGAGTCTGCGGCAATGGCATTAAATCTCATTACCGGCGCGGAAATTTACGAAGAAGTTTTTATTACTGAAGAAATAGATGAAGACGAACTGTTTGAAGAAAAACTTGAAAAACTAATGATACCACAAATCAGCCACGAATTACACGAAGAAACGGCGGCAAATTCGTAAAAATCGTGGCAAAAAGTCCAGCGTTATTCAGCAATCCTCCAATTTGTAGATACGCCCTCATGTCTGATTATGTAATTTTTCGAGTACCCGAGGGAAGAACCTGAGCAAGTCAACGTAGTCAACAACGCCCTCTCGTCTTGGAGAAGGAGAAAAGATGATTGACAGTGATTAAGGATTGTTCGATTATATAAAATAAAGTCACAAGGTAACAATGTCCCCCAGTGTTTAAAAATCAAAGTTTATGGGATTTATTTGGAATAAGTTAATAAACAACCAGCGTCCACACAGTTTTTCCCAAAAGATGGGAGGTATAAGATGTTAACAATAAATGGGGTATATGACAAAGGGAAAATTGAGTTGATAAAGGAAGTCCCGATTAAGGAAAAAAGAAGAGTAATTGTTACTTTCCTTGATGAACCTCTTGTGGAGGCTGACCTTGGATTGGAAATTGATCCAATCAGAGCTTTAAAAGGTTGCGCAAGGGGTTTAAATTTGACTAAAAAATTATTGAAATCTCGGAAAGAGGATTTAAATCTTGAAGGATCAAAATGGAGAAGATAAGGATTACGTTCTGGACAGTTCCGCCTTTTTAACCCTCTTTGAAGATGAAAAAGGAGCAGAAATCGTTCAGGAACTACTTGAGCGGGCAAAGAAAGAGGAGGTTGCTATTTTTGTCTGTTTTGCCACTTTTGCTGAAGTTTTCTACATTACATTTCGAGAGCAGGGACAAAAGGAAGCTCGAAAACGAGTTAAACTGATGAGCAGACTGGCGATAACAAGAGTTGAATCTTCAGAAGAGCTTGGCTTAATAGCCGGAAGATTAAAGGCGACCCATAAGCTCTCCTTTGCCGACTCTTGGATAGCAGCAACAGCAGTTTTGTATGATTCTACCCTTGTGCATAAAGACCCGGAATTCGAGCAGTTGGAAGATGAGGTCAAGGTCTTAAAGCTGCCTTATAAATTGATATAAATCCACATGTCAACGATGTCAAATAGGAGTCAGCAATTCTCATTATGAAATATTTTGCAATAGATCAAATAGTTGTGTTTTTTTGTCTGTTGCGTGGAATGTGGTCACATCTTAATTCAGAACAAGAAACTTGGCACTGCGAAAAAAGGGGGTCATAAAGCAAGACCATGCCTGTGCCGCAAAAAGATATGAGGGGCACAGGGTCGCATCTTAATTATTAACTATCGGTAGTATCGTAAAATTATTCTACTCTTATTTGATGCTCAATGAACCGGAAGTGAAAGGCGAGGGTAGATTAATATGGCAAGGCCGCTTCGTGTTGAATATCCCGGTGCTTTTTACCATGTGATCAATCGTGGCAGTGCCGGAGAGAACATATTTAAAAGCCAGCGACAGGAAGGGGAAGAAATCAGGATCACATCGAAACAGATAAAAAACATCAAAGAGACATTCAAATGGCTGAAAACAATGACGACTTAAATAAGACGATTCAGATAAAACAACCATACCCAAAATGACCCAAACAATATTGGATTTTGAAACAGAACTATACCAGGAACATCTTGAGGAAGCCTCCTTCCTTTACGAGCAGCGTCTGAC
>JAIWDV010000380.1:0-1906 GCA_048632525.1 Bacteroidales bacterium
ATTATCTTTACAGATTCGCTCTTTCCAGGCTTCAAGACAGGGCTGCTGCTGAGGATCTTGTCCAGGAGACCTTTCTGGCAGCCCTCCATGCGCGTGAAAACTTCAAAGGCCGTTCCTCTGTGACGACATGGCTTACCGGAATTCTGAAGCACAAGATAATAGACCACTTCCGTAAAGAGAGTAGAATGCAACCGGTCGAGGATGTGGAGCCTTTTACTCCCTCTCTGGACGACCTCTTTGACGAGAAAGGAAAATGGAAGGTTGGACCGTCCAAATGGACTGTTAGTCCCACGGAGCTTTATGAGCAGAAGGAATTCTGGAGGATTTTAACGCAATGTTTATCAGAACTTTCAGGCCGCCTGGCCCAGGCATTTACGCTCCGCGAATTGGAAGAACTAAGCACGGAAGAAATTTGTAAGGTTTTGGATATCTCTGCGACTAACTGTTGGGTAATACTGTATCGGGCCAGAATGCTTTTGAGACGTTGCCTTGAGCTAAACTGGTTTGATACTAATCCTGACGGAGCCTCATGATGCATCATTTGATGTATAATTGCAAAGAAGTAACACGAATGGTATCCGAATCCCTGGATCGAAAGCTCCCCCTTCATCAGAGGATGGGCATACGTGTCCATCTATTCATGTGTAAATTCTGCTCACGCTACCGAAAACAATTGCTGATATTAAGGGAAGCAATGCGCCTTCAAGCGAGATACGGTGAAGATACAGGATCCCCTATTACTCTCCCCCCGGAAGCCCGAAAACGTATCAAACGCTCCTTCATTAATAGTCTGAACAAATCTCAGTAGGCGCTTGTTGCATACCATTCCTCCTTTGAACCTTCCCCCATTACGAGCATTCTTTTTCCCTTTGCATTTATTCATGTAAGGATTCAAGTGCCCAAGCGACACACAAAGTAGGCAGTCTTTTAGTATTTTCACAATTTGAGAAAAAGGGGAGGAGTATCATTATGCTTAAAAAAACATTCAGCTTTTTTATCTTATTTTTGTGTCTCGCCTATTTTATAACATCGGGCACGGCCTTCTCATCTGTTCTTCGGGAAGCAGACAAGATATATATAGTGGATCAGACCGGAGAACGCTGGGATGTTACTCAGGCCAAATCAATCGGGTTTGATCCCCACCGGTTTCAATACGGAATAGGGAGGGAAGCCTTTACCCCGCTTGACGAGTCCTATTTGAGTGACGATACCTTTTTTGTTTCCAGTGGCCTTCGCGTTATTGGAGTTACCGTTGGCACTGAGGCACACGCCTATTCGGTTCCCAAACTGAGACGTCATGAGATCGCCAACACCACGATAGACTCAAAACCTATTGCGGTGGGTTACTGACCTCTTGTGAATTTAGCGGCTGTGTACAGCCGCCAGATTGATGATCGGACTCTAACTATTGTGCCGTCTGGTTGGACCTACAAGAACACATTTGTATTGTACGACAGGGAGACTGAAACTTTGTGGTATCCCTACAGGAAAGGGCTCATGGGGATTCAGGGAGAATATTTTAAGAGATGGCTTCCAAAGATCTCCTCTGAAGATACCCGATGGGGCAAGTGGGAGGATAAATATCCAGAATCCGAAATTTTAAAATGAAAACGCAAGCTGAATGGATCCAAAAACCTGAGGGTCACTCTGGGTTTTGTATTCTTTAGTGCGGTAAACATAGGAATAGCTAAATCTATATCGGCCGTAAGAAATAGCAAGGCCAGCCATCAGATCTGCCACGAAATTCTCCTTGTCCACACTGGGGCTGTCTTTGAAGGTGTTGCCATCGAGGAAAATATTGTGAAGCACTCCCATGCCGTCCACGGCCGTAAATAAATGGACGCTAAACCGTGAGCGGCGGGAAGTGGTGTCCCATGGTATGCTAAAGGCAGCCCCCGTTTCGCAT
>JAIWDV010000381.1:0-1901 GCA_048632525.1 Bacteroidales bacterium
ACAATAGCGACAGGGGTATGTGATGGATAATGCGTAGAAAGCTTCTCTATAAGGTCTTTAAACTCGATGCCCATTGTGAAAACGACCATGGTAACCTGGTGCCTGGCAAGATTTTCAATAGTGTCTTTTGTCCCGGGCCAGTCGTCTGCGGTCAGAATAGTCGATTTAACAGTATCGCTCCATGTAACATCCTTTTTCAGGACAGCATGCCCAGCGTTAAAGCAACTTATTCCCGGCACTACCACTGGATCAATATCCTGAAACTCTTCAAGGGTCCAGCTCCACGGTCCGTAGATGAGCGGATCGCCACTGGCCAGAACTGCCACTCTCTTTCCTCCCTTTGTTGCCTCACGTATTTTCGTGATAACCTGGCCACGCGTCTTTTCGCTGGATTGAAATTTTTCAAGCTGTTTGCCTTGAAAATCAGCCGCCTTTTTTCCGTAACCGAACCATATCCAGCTATCCACCGGTAAGTACATCACCTTTTTCTTTTTGAGAACACGAAAAAAATTTTCATTGAGGCTTTTATGACAGATGATCAAATCCGCTTCCTCAACAATTTTCATTGCCCTGATGGTCGCAAGGTCCGGATCTCCCGGCCCCATACCCACCAGGTAAAAGCTCCCTTTCTCTTTTGTTGCAGCGTCACACTGGAGCCAGGTACAAAGATTAACCGAAATAGCCAGAAATAAAATCATTGCCATGGCTACGAACCGACTACCTGAAATTTTTCTTTTGTTGTGCATCACCAAAACCTCCCTTTGCTAAGAGCCTGTTTAAAAAAGCAGTAATCCTATCGCAAAAACAATTGCGAAAACCATATTTTCATTTGACAGGTCGTCCCTTCTTTAAAATGTATAGCTTACGTTGACTCCAAATGTCCTTTCCGGCGCAGGAATAAGGTATGTTTCCTCGTATTCCTCGTCAAACAGATTGGTTATATAACCTTTAAGCCTCAGTTTCTTGTTCCGAAAAGACTGTTCAAGTCCCAGATCCATGGTCACAAAACCATCGATCTTCTCGTTTAAACTTGTTTTCCTGTCGTCCACATACCTGATGTCGGCCATAATTATCGTATCTTCCCATAGATCCCATTCAAGACCCAGATTGGCTTTGTGTCGTGGGAGCTGATGCGAGTCGTTGCTGATTTGTTCTTTCGGAACAGGCGTATATCCGAGCTCATAGTCCTGGTAAGTATAATTAATATATCCGCTAAGGAGTTCAAAAATCTTAAAATTTAGTTCCGCTTCTATCCCCTGAAGTTTTAGATAATCAGCATTGAAAACCGCATCTTCAAGTCTTCCTGCCATGGCAAGGGACATGGTGCTGGTGCGATTAAAAAGTATATAGTTATCCACGTCATAATAGTAGTAAGTTAGTCTAACGCTGTTTCTGCCAATTTGTTTTAATACGCCCACCTCGTATTCCATGGCTGTTTCTTTATCTATATAATTTCCTGTAGAATATCCCATACAGTTCCATTCCTGCCAGGTCGGTATTCGGAAGGCTTTGCTGATGTTAACAAAACCTCTCGTACCCGGTTGCAATTCGTATGTCAGGCCGGCCTTTGGGGACCATTCGTCAATATGTTTATTAACAGAAATCTCGTTTCCTCTTATGGCAACAAAATTTAAATCTACATCATCGTATCGCAAACCCAGGGTGAGATTAAGCGCTTCGTTAATCTGCCATGAATCTTCTATATAAGCTGACCGATGCTCTATTTTTTTCTGCCTGTCAGCCTCTGTGGGGCCAAGGGGCGGTCTGTGCATACAATACTCGCCGTACAGGTTTTTGCCGTCAAACCCAAAGGTGACGTGGTGGTTATCAAACAAGCTTACTCGATTCTGGACAATCCATCCGTAGTCATCAAAGATAAAATCCCAGCAATGCTTACGATA
>JAIWDV010000382.1:0-1901 GCA_048632525.1 Bacteroidales bacterium
AGAAGAATTTATCATTGGAGCTTAATACAAGCGGATATAATCATCCGGTCAATGAGGCTTATCCTTCCAGAGAAATTATAGAAAAATGTTTTGAAAAGGGGATTTTTTTTACTCTTGGGTCAGATGCTCATAAGCCTGAGAGCGTTGGTCAGTATTATGACAAGGCATTGCCATTGCTTATTTCGGCTGGATACAGTCATATAGTCACATTTGAAAAACGATGTCTTAAAATGATTCCAATTACAAGATAGATGGGTAATTTTATATTATTTTTTTAAACTCGCTTGACATCAATCTGAAAATCATTTAGTAGTAATTTCGACTCGTTTGGAAAAGACTTAGAGATGATTTTTTGCCTGCTGATTTCAAGGGTACTTTTTTACGATCGACCAATGTATCATGTTGAATTGTCAGCAATTGTTTCCTTACTCGACAACTCGACAGCTCGGTGACTCAATTATTTGAGGATCTACATAATGGTAAGGAATTCGTGAAGTCAAAAACCCTTAAATTCATTCTTATCTGTTCGATCATAGAGACATTTTTCTCTCTTCAAGTTGCAATGGCAGACATCGGAGAAAGACAACGCCTGCATATTCTTAAAGAATCGGGACAGCGCAACGAAGCGTATGAAGGCTACAAGGCCGCCATTGCAAAACATCCCAAATCCATTCCCCTTGTTCTTGATTTTGTTGAACTCCTTATCGGCATGGAGAGGTTTGATGAATCCAGGAACCTGCTGAAAAAGATAAGACCTGAAGATATCAATGCCCTGAATGACAACGACAAAAGACGTATTTCGCTCCTCAATGCCCAAATTCTTGTAAAAAGGGAAGAATTTGATACGGCAATATCCGAAATAGAGCCCTTTGCGGATTCAAAGGATGATCAACTTCTTATTGCAGATATCTATCTCATGGAAGGGCAATGGAGAAAGTCATTAAGGATTCTAGGGGGGGTGGAAGAGTCGGTTTATTATACACCCTACGAAAGAGACCTTGCCCGAAAGAAAATAGCGAATATCAGAAGACACTATGCTCCCCGAATTAATGCAGATGCCGGGATCGTGGACTCAAAGGAACATGGATCAATTCCCTGGAGTTCTGTTTCCGGCGAAATTCCCATATATAAAAACAACCGGCTTACGACATCATATCTGTGGATGGACGGTGGAGATTTTTTTTCCGTGGGCATGAGTGGTTTCCCCGGAAAAGTTCCTGTTGAGCTGTTATTATCCATCACTGGTGACGGCGATGCAGGTGCAAGCTTTAAAACGACCTTTAAGCCAATAAAAAAATCTTATGTGGAAATCAAGGGATACTATAACGAGGTAGAAAGAGAACTTACTGCGCTGATGGATGAATTCAGCCTGAAAAAAGGCGGTTTTTTTCGCTTTGATTATGAATTTTCCGATATGCTGACAGGAACATTCCAGTATGAGTATTCAGATTATCCTCAGGGTTGTATGAATATAGTTAATATCGGCGCCACCCATAACCAGCATCTATCTGTTAAAAAGATAGTGCTGTATCACACAGTTAATATGCTCGTGATTGAGGGACATGAGGATTACGATGACGATGACGATACGGTTTACATTGCCAAGCATCTTTATATGCCCTCGTACATCTTCGGTTTGTTATATCCTGTTTCAGATGAGTATTATTCCGGCCACGTTGCATTCAAGATAGGCATGGGCTACCTCTTTGGCATAGATAACGAAGGACTTGCCTTATCTCCAGGATGCTCTTTTGATATCCGCATTCACGGAGATGTCGGCCTCAAGGGAGGTGCGGAATATCGTCTTGATGAGGTTTCCGGAAAGGGGGAATGGAGGACCAATGTAGGCATTGAGTTACTTTTTTAGGGATGGGTGTGAGCTATAAATTTTTTCGGTATTG
>JAIWDV010000383.1:0-1888 GCA_048632525.1 Bacteroidales bacterium
GGGAAGCCATTTGTCTATCTATTCCTTTTCTCCGCTAGGTTATATGGGGTCCCAATAACAGCAAAGGGGCATAACATAATGCCCCTTTTACGTGTCGATCCATGGAAGGTTCATGCCTGACTATTTGGTGCCAGGAGATGAACTCACCGCCTCCACAGTGAATTCACTCAAATTCTTTGGCAGGTCCTCAAAGACGAGGGTGAATGTGATTTTTGCACCGGGTGCCACATCGACATTTTTCCTGCCCATGCCATACCGATTTTTCATTGCCTTGTTGATTTTCTCAAGGGGCAAAGACTTGATCTCTTCTTCTTTGAAGTTATTGCCCGCGTAAGCCAATTTTCTCTTCACTACCTGGCTCTTATCGTCCAGTATGCTCCCTTTGATAAGGATAAAACTCCGGCTCTTCGGATAGTCGTTAGTTATTTCACCCCGAATCACAAAGAGGTTCCCTGAATTTTCGGAATCAACGAAAGAACCGGTAACCGATTTGAAGGAAAGGCGGCGTACACCCATGTCGGTTATTTCTTGCTTTTCCGCCGGCTTTAGCATGGACAGAGAATCAGGAATGATCTCAGGGGCCCAAAGAAATATTGCAGCAGCAGCGCCTATAAGGATAAGGACGATCACAAGAAGAACAGGCAACAAATGCCGTTTCCGGGACCTCTTTTGAGTGGTCTTCTCCTTAATATGAGCAGGTTCAAGTCGCTTTTCGTCACCAGTCTTTTCTTTCTCTGCATGAGCATGGGAAACATCAACTGGCGCAGCATCCTCCTCCTCCGGACCTTCCAGTGATTCATCAAGGGCATCATCAAAATGGGAAGCCTGATCTTCCGGTCCGGTCTCAATTTCTTCTTCATGCAAGGCCCCTGGTAAGTCCTGTGCCATGGTCTTTTCTATCTCTTTTTTGCTCAAGGCCATGGTCTCTCCCTCTTCAAAATAACCCTGTTCCGGCGGGTACACCACAAAAGTATGCTTGCAAAGGGAGCATCTGACTTTGGAACCCTGTTCCTTGAGTTTGGATTCGTCGATATTGAACTTTGTCTGGCACTTTTCACATTGGATGATCATGTCACCCTCCTGTTGAAGATAACAATTGCCTCTTACCTCAGAACATAAAGGTCAGGCAGATTTCGGTATTTCTCATCAAAGTCAAGTCCGTAGCCTATAATAAAGCCTTCCTTTATTCGAAAACCGCAATAATCAATAGGAACCTTAATCTCTTGTCGCTCAAGCTTCTCGATGAGTGCACAAATTCTGATGGATTCAGGATCTTTACGCTCTACTTCCTGCATAATATGTGTTAAAGTCAGACCAGTGTCCACAATATCTTCAACGAGGATCACCGGTTTTCCCTGGATAGGGATTTCTATGTCTTTGGTTAATTGGATAGTACGGCCGGAGGTCATCCCCGATCCATAGCTGGCCGCCCTGATAAAATCTATCTTAGCGGGAATGCTGAGCTCTCTCGCCAGATCGGCCAGGAAAAAGATCACGCCTTTTAATACACCAATCAGGACAGGGTCCCTCCCCTCATAGTCTAAGGATATCTGGTTGGCGAGTTCCTTTACCCGCTTTTCAATTGATTTTCTGGGGATTAAAAGTTCTTTATCCAAGGTTCTCTTTTCAAGTGCAAAAAGGTTCATCTTTCTTCCAGTCCTTTGCTGACCGTGAAATAGACGGATCCTTTTCAGAAACCAAAAATGATCTTACCATATAAACATATTGAAATCTCTGTTTTTTGTCAACAGGATGGAAAATATTTTTAGCAATTCTAATTATGGTTTTTATCTGGTAGGACCGCGGGGTCTCTTTTTAAAGGACGCAAGACAAATTCTTCCACAGCTTGTGGAACGCCCCCGTGGCTTTGAATAAAGGCTACGAGCAG
>JAIWDV010000384.1:0-1878 GCA_048632525.1 Bacteroidales bacterium
TTGCGGACCCCTTCAGCCTTATCCGCTGTCAGGTTAATGAAAATCGTATAAATGGGGTCAAAATGGGGTCAAGTCTACGTTTGACCCTTGCTCAAAATTAATAAGGGTCAAAAGTAGACTTGACCCCTTATCCCTCACTCCCGCAACCTTGTTCGACTTGTCAATATATCAAGGAACGTCCCGCAACCCGTCCCGTCCCGCAACCCGTCCCGCAACCCTTTATAGAAAATATTAATCCAGTAAGCGCCAACGCATTTTTCAGTGGCATGAAACAACGGGTGCGCAATGAAAAAAGAGCGGTGTCAGTTATCGTACTTTAGCGGGCAGAAAAAAACTGTTTTATTGCATGGAGAGGTGTTTTTTGTCTTGGCTCGCCCTTTAATGGGTGCCCCCCTTTCCACTTTCCTTTCCTTTTCGCCTTTATTCGTTAGGCAAACAAGTAGCAAAGACCAACAACTTGGATTTGTGGTACGACATTAAGTTGTGGAACAACTTTTATCATTATTATACTCAGCTATATTCTCTACCAATAATTTTTCTATCTTTCACTAAAGTGGCTATATTTTGATGGGTATCGAAAACAGCATGCTTCCCCTTAGGTACGGCCTGCATTGCCTCTCTTCTAGCCATAAACCATTCGAAGACTTCCTCGGTTTCTAAATACCAGTATTCTTTGCCTATCACACATTGAATATCCGGAGCAAGCTTGCCTAATTTTCCCTTTTCGGTGGCATAATCTTTTACCTTCTGTATATCTTTATAGTAAAATTCATTGACTGATCCGAAACTCTTGAAATCAAAGCTAAGATCTTGTTCTGAAAAATATGGATTACGCTCCTTGTAGGTCCACCACACGTTTGCCACGGGCCTTAAATAAAACTCAAAATCCGCCTCGCCATTTTCTTCAATACGGTAACCTTCTATTTTCTTAAGCTCAGCTTTTACCTTTTTCTCGCAGTCCCGAAGTGATCCAAGGGCTTCGCTCCATTGCTTTTTCTTTGCGTCATCATCACTTAAGATCAAAGCCGGTAAAGACACATAGCGTCTATCCTTGTCTATTTTTGTCGTGGTGGGCAATTCGTGACCAGTATGGTCATACTTCTTCCTTTTAAATCCTGCTGTTACAAATTTTTGCCACAGCTCGTCGGGCATTTCCACGAAAGCATCGCAATCGAACCCCTTCTCTGATTTGGGATCGAATTTTGCTGCCTCGGCCTTAGTTCCTTTGTGGTAGGCCTTGATACCGCGAACGACACTTCCCCTGAACTTAAGACGGACTAATTTACCTTCTGAGCCCAACTTAGAGAAATAACGGATTATTTCATCCCTAAATGGATGAAGGCAAGATGATAATTTTTCGAGAATTTGTAAACGAGGTTTGTCCTTTTTGGTTTTATTTACAAAATCCAAGAGTTCTTGGTCCAAACCGATCGAACTCCACTTCAGGGTTTGAGCCGTCGCCAGATCCCAATGGTAGTCCTTAAATCCCTTCTGGGATATAAGGCCTTGTGCCTTCATCTGTCTAAGGCGATGTGGGTTTTCAAGATTTTTTAGCCTTGCTTCAAGCGCGGCTACCTGATCAATCAATTTGTATAGCCTATGTTCGATTTGCTTTGGTGTCATGCCCATAATCTTATCCTTTCCTATTATTGTTAAAGTTCATAATTAGAGTTATGGACCAGTTAACAAAAAAAGGGGGGTCTGCCGTTGACTCTTGGTGATACTCTACAAGAGTCAACGGCAGACTTGACCCCTTTACTCTTTTATTTTTCAATAGTTTTAATTTGTTTTCTTTTGCAATTTTTTCACCGCGGGTTGCGGATTGGCTTGCTGTAGGTTGAGATATTTTTAAGCGTTTTGACAATTGTACCATACTCA
>JAIWDV010000385.1:0-1845 GCA_048632525.1 Bacteroidales bacterium
TTAACAAAATCGACACTCTTCCAGCCTTGCTGGCTTTTCAGGTCAATATCCAAATGAAGGCCCCTGGGCTTAGGCATCAGGACCTTTACAATGCGGCCTTCTACTTCTGCGGACACAGGCCCTGCCAGGGTCTCAAAGGTCATTTTCGGACCAGCGATACCCTTTAAGAAGGCGAAACGGGAGACACAACGCCCTCCGTTACCGCACATCTCCACCTCCCCCCCGTCTGCATTAAGGTACCGCCATCCAAAATCGTATCGATCCGATTTGATGACAAAGATTACGCCATCTGCGCCCACCGACTCCCTGCGCCTGCAGGCCCTTTCCACCAAACGGCCCAACTCTTCATCCTTAATCTGCCCATTCCTGTTATCAATCAAGATAAAATCGTTCCCGCTTCCGTTCATTTTCCAGAATTCAACGGTTTCCATATTCCCTCAATCCTGCATCCTGCCCCTGTAGATCTACGACAAAAAATCTGGGATCATCTCCCCTTTGACCAGGTCTTCAAAGGTCTCCCTTTTCCTTATGATATAAAAGCGATCTCCTTTGACCATCACCTCGCAAGCCCTTGGCCTTGAGTTGTAATTGGAAGACATACTGAAACCGTAGGCGCCTGCACTCATAATTGCCATTAATTCTCCAGGCTCATAGGGCTCTACATCCCTTTCCTTTGCAAGAAAATCCGCCGACTCGCATATAGGGCCCACAATATCGGCTTTGATTTTCTCGCGGCCGTAGATTTTCACAGGTTGAATCCCATGGTATGAATTGTAAAGACTCGGCCGTATCAAATCATTCATGGCTGCATCTACTATGAGAAAAGTCTTCTCTGTCGCATGCTTGGTGTAGAGAACTTTCGTTACGAGAATTCCCGCATTACCCGTTATTACGCGGCCCGGTTCCAGAATAAGGGTCAGGTCCTCCATTTTTATCTCTTCTTTAATGGCCCTGGCATACTCTTTGGGATGAGGAGGCTCCTCTCTGTCATAAGTGATCCCAAGTCCTCCTCCAAGGTCCAGATAATCAATCTGCATGCCGGATTGCCGCAGCCCTCTGATCAGTTTTTTCAGCTTTCTGAGTGTATCGATAAAAGGGCTTATCTCGGTAAGCTGCGATCCAATATGGCACGAAACCCCGGAAACCTCCAGATTCTTCAAGCCTGCCGCCACGGTGTACTGCTCAGGGGCCTCACTGATGTCAATTCCGAATTTGTTTTCTTTCAGGCCGGTGGAAATGTAAGGGTGGGTCTTTGGATCCACATCCGGGTTGACCCGAATTGCCATCCTCGCCTTCTTTCCCATTTTCCCTGCTACTTCATTCAGCTTCAATATCTCCTGAATAGACTCAACATTGAACATGAGAATCCCTGATTTGAGGGCATATTCAAGGCCTTCAACACGTTTACCCACTCCGGAATAGACAATTTTTCCAGGTTCCATTCCTGCCTTCAGCGCCCGGTACAGCTCTCCTCCGGAGACAATATCTCCCCCTCCCCCTTCCCGGACAAAAAGCCTCAGGATCGCAAGATTGGAATTGACTTTAATGGAAAAACAGGTCAGGTGTTTCATGCCGCTAAATGCACCGTCAAAGGCCCTGAAGTGTCGCAGCAACGTCGCATGAGAATAGAGATAAAGAGGGGTCCCTACTTCCCGGGCCACCTTTGAAACCGGAACCTGCTCACAGTAAAGCTCTTTATCTATGTAGTTAAAATGGTGCATCGTCCTCTTGATTGACTATTTTCGATTGACTATTGACTATTTAAAAGCTTTTTACGTAACATCTCAAAAAGTTCAGGTGGACTTTATCCGTAAGGATTTTATAAAAGGCTCACGCCTAAACTCC
>JAIWDV010000386.1:0-1839 GCA_048632525.1 Bacteroidales bacterium
TGTCTCATTATTCCTTTCCTTTTTCTGAAACCATACCGTCCATTGCCCGCCCTTGCAACCTGCATTGGAGCACTTCCCGGTTTGGTCATTCTCACCGCCACGAACTACGCAAAATTCGGTGTCCTTTCACCTTTTTCCTATGGTCGCTCTATGGATGCATCGGAACTCAAACGATATTTGCCTTTTGCCGTGCTGGGCATACTTACAATCGTCATTTCATGGGTATTAACGCGACGCCCAGTGATCTCCAGCCTGCGCCGTTACAAACGTGCAGCCATAATTACGATAATTTTGTTGGTGGGTGTTCTTGCAATGATTCCTCACGTACGAAGCACGGTCGGAAACTCTTTGAACGGAGCTTACCAACTGATTGTTGACCTTCGTGTGCGAGATCTTGACATCAGAGAAGGAGGCTTGTCGCGCAGCGAGGGAGGAGGAATGGTCTATATAAATGGGCTGAAAAAATCGCTGCTGCAAAGTTGCCCTTATCTTGTAGTGTTGCTGCTCCCTTTTCTGAGAATTATACGTAATGACAAAGAGTCTGTACAGCTCACAATATTATTTCTTGTCCCTGTAGCTTTTATAGGTTTTTATGCGTATAATAATGGCTGGCACGGCGGATTGTCCATGAATCTCAGGTACTTTATTCCAATTTTACCTTTTACCTCTATGCTTTCCGCCTATGCCTGGCGCGAGATGTCCGACACCGACACCATAAATTTAAACTGGCGCAAAATGTGTTCGTTGACCCCTTTTCTCTTTGTTATCCTATTTCTCACGACATTAAATATCTTTCTTATTCTATTTTTTACAACATCAACTATAGTAGACGCTCAGGAATTTCCTTTTCTTACTCTGCCGTTGCTATTGGCATTGCTGCTGACTATTCTCCTGTTGGCACGCGAGAACTTTGCAAAGCTCAATCGCTACATTTTTCCTCGTGTTACTCTATCGATATTCTTTGCAGCAATAGTCTGGTCAAGCCTTGTAGCATTTTTGTACGACTATCCTCGTTCCCGCTATCTCAGGTCGTACCATTTTAGTGTTGCCAACGATACTGCAAAAGTTGTTTCCCAAAACTCAATTTTTTTTGCCGGCGATTATGATGCGTTTTCAGGCTTGATTGAACAAGGACGAATACGTATCGCAATTCCAAGTAGAGACAACTTCCATGATTTTCCCACATTGATCAAATATCATTTACAAAATGGCCATTCGGTTTATGGTGCTTTTTCTTCCTTGCAGTGGGAAGATATCAAGAAAAGAGGCCTGATTGATAGCTTTGAAGTTGTTCCGATTGAATTTGACCATGATTACGCTTTGTCCGAATTGGTCATGAAATGAAAAATATTATGACATCAACAAACCGCTGGCGCTGGCTGTTAGTTATAGCCATCCTGGTGCATTTTGCCGTTATCTTGCTGCTCGGTTTGTCCAGGTATTGGGGTTATATGAGCTCTATTAATGATCTTGGTGTGTTTGACCAGGCAGTGTGGGGTGTGCTGAATGGCGAATCACTTCTCAATACCAGCCAGTTCAATCGACAGATCAATTGGTTAGGCTTTCATTTCCATCCAGTTGTCTTTCTGTTCACTCCATTCTATGCCATTATTCCCAGTGCTACGTGGTTAACCCTCGCCCAGGCCATTGCCTTGTCGCTCGCAGCTTGGCCGATCTTCCTGTTGGCAAGCCGGGTCTGCTTGTCAGAAAAAGCCGGGTTGTTGTGGGCTGTTGTCTATTTGGTGAACCCGTTTCTGCTGTATGCGGCAGCCTGGGATTTTCATCCTATGACTTTGGCAGTGCCCTTTGTGGCAATTAGTATGCTGGCTATCGAAACAA
>JAIWDV010000387.1:0-1837 GCA_048632525.1 Bacteroidales bacterium
TCTTTAATAAAGGTGGTTTTGCTTTCCTTCAGTGAGAGCAGGATAGAATCGTCTATCTGTAGTCGCATTTCTGTCAACATATCTTTTCCTTTCCTAAGGGATTTGCTCAAAAATCTATACCAAATTAGCTGGTTATGGTCAACAGAAAACCACCTTTAAGAATGAAGCCCCATCCCCTATTGTCGTTTGGGATGGCTCCCTGTAAACGCCGATCATTATAGCTGCTGCAAGGATGGTTTTTTAAAAAAAGTAAGAAACAGGTCTTGACAATTTCTTACTTCCCGTGTAGCCATATCTATCAAGGCGGGCAGAGTCGTCAGCCCTGTGTAGAGCTGACCAGCCTTTCAGCCTATCAACCTGAGTAGTTACTATAATCGATGAGGAGACATAAATGCAAGCCGCACAATCAAGGGTTACGTCCAAAGGGCAAGTCGTCATTCCTAAGAGAATAAGGGTAAAATATGGAATACGCCCTTCTACATCTATTCGTTGGATCGAAAAAGATGGGGGTATATTGATGGTACCGGATTCAGAAGACCCCATTAAGGCTGCACGTGGGATGTTTTCGGGTTCTGGTATTTTGAAGGCTTATCTTCAGGAAAAAAAGCGTGAAAAGGAAAGGGAAAACAAAAGGGTTGGCTATGGCAAAAAGATTCGTACTCGATAGTTATGCCTTAATCGGCTATCTTGAGAATGAACCCTTTTCCGAACGGATAGAGAGACTTCTCAAGCAGGCGCGTAAAGGCGATTGTCGGCTTTATTTACATGCAATTCAACTTGGAGAAGTTTATTATATCACGCTTAGAGAACAAGGGCAGAATTCAGCGGACTTGGCCTATTCTAGAATCAAGGCCTTTCCTTTAACTTTTGTCGATCACATTGATGAGAATCTCCTTATGACTGCTGGTACACTCAAGGCAAACTACCCGATTTCTTATGCAGATTCATTTGCTGCAGCCCTGGCCAAAATCCACGGATGCTTTCTGCTTTCGGGAGATCCTGAGTTCAGAGTGCTTGAAAAAGAAGAGATAATTCAAGTCGAATGGCTGAGCTAATGGATTTGACGTTCCTTACAAATCTATGACAAAATCATGTGGCGCGCGATTGCATTTTGTTTTCAGGTGCTTTAATTCGGTTAATAAAAGACAGCATAACACTTAAAAACATGCCTCACGTTTTTATTGAAAACCGTAAAAAAGATGATCGGCTGTGGTCGGAAATGGATCTTTATGACAATGAACTGCTGCCTTCAAGACCAAGAGACAGGAAAAAACATGTTGTAACTGCCAGAGAAAAAATATCGAAACAATATTGTTCAGACCAATTTTCGAAAGGCGACGATGACGACACTGAAATCGATAGAGTAGAAAAGACCCTGACAAACAGATGGAAGAAATTGCTGAGTTGACATCTTCAGCAGCAAATCCCACGGAAAAGTTGAGAATAGCTTTATCTCACTCAGAAAATAGCGCTAAAAAAACACTTCCCGATGTGGAGCGATTTCCAACGCATCTTTACGAAGACGGAATTACAGGGGTTGAGGGATCTCTTAAATGCCGTGCAATTATTGCTCAAAGACATTTTATTGGTGATACCGATTATTCCTTTTACGATTTAATGCAGGAGATTGTTCCGAAAGTGCGGAACTCCTGCGATTTCTCTCCACTTCATCAGGATCTGATCGACTGAATCTTTTACCATTGCCCGTGCATCAAACATGTGAGTTATAATTCGGACTCTATTTCTTTTCTTCTCCGGATCAGTATATCTATTGCGTTTTCAGATCTTATAACTCCTTTCTCGTTTTCTATATTTTCATAATGCATCTGGTTTAGTT
>JAIWDV010000388.1:0-1755 GCA_048632525.1 Bacteroidales bacterium
CAAAGGCACTTGGTGCAAAAGTTAGAAAAAATCAGACAAAGGAGATCGGAAACTTCGAGATTCAACTGACTGACGGAGGCGTAGAAGACCCGCTATTTAAAGGATTCAACACGGTATTCCCGGCTTTGGAATGGCATGGCGATACCTTTGAGATACCAGAAGGAGCATTAAAACTTGGAGAATCGGAGCTTTGCGCTAATCAAGCTTTCCGATTTAAAAACGCTTATGGGCTCCAGTTTCATCTTGAGGCAACACCGGAAATGCTAGCGGAGTGGGTCAAAGTTTATGAAGACGAACTCACAGAAGAGGGAATAGATGCTGCTGCTTTGATAGAAGAGACGAAGATAAAAGCGGATATTTACCGTGAATTGTCGAATCGGCTCTTTGCAAACTTTTTGGGGAGGTATATTCTTGCGTATCGGTGATGAAAAATAAAATGGAAAGAAGAAAAACATTAGTTTAGTTCAATGTAAAAACTAAAGGAGGGGGAAAGTAAAATGAAAGCGGATAAGGATATGGTGATATACAGACCAATTGGAATCATACACACGGGATTCAGAGATAAAAAAGGAGCACCAGTTCAAGGCGTGTTTGCAAAAGACGCAAAGGGTGAGGTGGATGTATTTCCTGAATATGCCGCGGGGCTCAAGGATATAGAAGGATTTTCGCATCTTATCCTTATTTACCATTTTCACCTCTCCGATGGCTGTTCATTGATTTCAACACCTTTTTTAGAAGACAAACAGCATGGGATTTTCTCAATAAGGCATTTCAAAAGACCAAATCCCATCGGGTTGTCTGTCGTGAGGTTGGAGAAAGTGAGAGGGAACAAACTGGAAATCCGCGAAGTTGACATCCTGGAGGGGACGCCACTCATCGATATAAAACCCTTTGTGCCGCTGTTTGACAATAGAGATAAAGCAAAAAGCGGATGGCTTAGTAATCCGCATTTGGATATGGTTAGAGGCGAATCAGGTAAGCACAGAAGCGACTAGAGAACAGATGTAAATACAATGTTTAAAAAATATATATAGCTGGAAATTTTTGATAAAAGTGGTGCTTTGCATGCATGAATCCACTGGAAGGTGTGAAGGATGAATAAAACAATCATAAACGATACAACCTTAAGAGACGGTGAACAGAGTGCAGGAGTAGTATTCAATCGAGGAGAGAAGTTGCATATTGCTCAAATGCTCGATGCGATTGGAGTTCAAGAGATAGAAGCGGGTATTCCTGCTATGGGTAATGACGAGCAAGCGACGATAAAAGCTATTATCGGGCTCGGGCTCAAGGCCGAGATATCCACATGGAATCGCGTAGCAATTACGGATATTAAAGCGTCTGCGGAATGTGGCGTTAAAAGGGTTTCTATCGCTGTACCCGTTTCTGATATTCACCTGAAATATATTCTCAACAAGAGTAGAGACTGGGTGCTTGAAGAGACTAAAAAGGTTATTGATTATGCCAAAGAAGAGGGGTTTTATGTATGTGTTGGTGCTGTGGATGCCACAAGAAGCGCAGAAGATTTTCTTATGCAATTTGCCCGGTTAGTTCAGGATTGTGGTGCAGACCGGCTGAGATTTGACGATACTGTTGGTATTCTTGACCCCTTTCAAACATCAGATGTCATAAACAAATTGAGGACGGAAATAGATATTGACATAGAGATACACTGTCACAACGATTTTGGAATGGCAACGGCAAATACCCTGGCGGCAGTCAGAGCCGGCGCAAGATATGCCAGTGTTACTGTCA
>JAIWDV010000389.1:0-1749 GCA_048632525.1 Bacteroidales bacterium
TTATTCGCTCAATGACACCATCGTCGTCTTCGACCGCATCCGTGAAAACTCCAGTGCCCTGCGCCGTTTGGATTACGAAACCCTCGTCAATCACTCCATCGTCCAAACCCTGCAACGCTCGATCAACACCCAGCTCATGACCGTCGAATTTCTGCTTCTCGCGCTCGCCTTCTTTGGCGGCATCACCCTGCGGCAATTCGTCATCGTTCTGCTGGTCGGTCTAATGAGCGGAACTTACTCCTCCATCTTCATCGCAGCCCCCATCTTAGTAGTCTGGGAAAAGAAAGAATGGAAAAACTATTTAATTCACAGGCAGTAACGGAAAAGCAGTATGATGATGCAATAACAGCATATGACCTTGCAGTTTCAAAACATAATACAGCAAAACAAAATGTTAATAAGATCAAATCAGCACGACCTGAAGAAATAGAACAAGCAGAAGCAAATTTAGTTAAAGCAGAATCCTCAATTAGTAATAGAGATGGAATCGATAAACAAATACTTTTTGAAATCACGAAAGCAAAAATGAATTATTATATCAGAAGATAAAACCATAATGATACCCCTATTTCTGTTTTATAAGGACAATACCTCGGATGGAAAGGACCCATACACATGAGCGATGACTTTCTCTATCGGAATGTTCCTGCCTTTGGGCGTCGGGTGTTCCGACTCGGTTTAGCTACCAATTACGGCATTGATGGAAAGGACTTGGAGTGGGCGCTGGAGCAGGGTGTAAACTATGTCTTTTGGACCCCCAAAGCACGACAGGTAACGGAGTCACTCAAAGCGGCCATAAAGCGTGACCGGGAATCGCTCGTCTTGGCTTGTGGGCCAACCACCGGATATTTTGGTGGGAGTATCAGGCGCGCCTGCGAACGATTGCTTCAGAAGCTCGGAACGGACTATCTCGACGTTTTTCAGCTTTTTTGGCTTGGTCGTATGAGCGCCTGGTCTCCATCCACGATTGATGCGTTGGTATCCCTTCGGGAGTCAGGTATGGTTCGGGCCATTGGCGTGAGCATTCACGACCGGAAACGGGCGGGCAAACTCGCCGAAGATTCTCCGCTAGACATGCTTATGATCCGTTATAATGCTGCTCATCCAGGTGCCGAGCAGGACATCTTCCCTCACCTCCACAAACGCAAACCGGCTATTGTCGCCTACACAGCCACGCGATGGCGGGGTCTACTTAAGCGTCCAAAAGGTTGGAACGGACCTGTCATGACCGCAGCTGATTGCTATCGCTTCTGTCTTTCCAATCCCCATGTGGATCTGGTGCTCACGGGCCCTAAAAACCACCAGCAACTCCAAGAGAACCTGCGTAATCTTCGGGAAAAAGGTCCCTTGTCAGAGGAAAAAAACCGCTGGATCAGAGACTTCGGGCAAGTTGTACACAAGGCAAGTTCGCGGTTTACATTTAGGTTTTAGCCTTCCTTTTTTAGTCTGGATGTCTATATACAGACCTCGTTAAGTGGTTAAGTAGTTGAGTGGTTAAGTAGTTGTTCTCGTTTGTTTTTGTACAGTTTGCATGAAAATTGGACACTCGTAGAATTCAGGAATTCAGGAATTCAGGAATTTAGGAATTGAAATATGAATCTTTTCCTTATCTTAATCCCTCAATCCCTAAATTCACAATTCCTCAATTTGGCTCCATATAACCATTATGATGAGGATGGTGTCCAAAAATCGGGCCTAGTTTTTAGATCAAATAACGAGGTCTGTACTTCATAAAATATTAAATATATT
>JAIWDV010000390.1:0-1738 GCA_048632525.1 Bacteroidales bacterium
ATATTACGGGCATTACTGTAGCAAACAAGAGTGTCAAAACGCGCTTAATGCCGCTTCTCAAGGGTTATTTAACCGTCACGGAAACGAAGCCCGGTGTGTAGGGTCTCCCTGCTCCGGCGGGGGCAGCGGAGGCGGGATGCCGCTTGGAGGGCTTGGAGGATCTGTAGGTTCAGAACAATTCGCTAAAGATATGGTGATGAATATGGGGATCAACTTAATTGGCATGATGATAGAAAATGCCATCAACCCTCAGCAAAACAATGCCGCCGCCGCTGCCGCCGCTGCTGCTGCCTATCAGGAAGCGCTCGCGAAGAAGAAGGAACAGGAGCGTCAGGAGAGGATTGCAAGATTGAGAGATTGGGAGGAGAAATCCGCCCATCAAAGGAAAAAGGATAAGCGACAATTGGAGTCCATTTTTGGGAATCCTTCTTCGTTCGATGTTGCGGGCTCCCACGATTCTGGCAGTCTGGACGGCTTTTTGGGTGTCCTTGAAAACGAATTGCAGCCTCGGGGCACGGCCAACTATGACACATCCGCGCTATCTCTATCGGACAGGCTTCGCTGTGCTGCCTATTTTTCAAACAAAGCCTCTGCGGCAGCCGAGAGGGGAGACCATGTAAACGCAAGGTATATGAACGAGCAGGCCCAAAAGGCCATGTTGGGTCAGATAACAGATGAAGAATGCCAGTTTGCCGACATGCCGGATGTTCCAGAGCCGCCAAAGCCACAGATCCAGGAGGTTCAGAAAGAAATGGAATTCTATAAGGACATGCTCATAACTGTCCAGCAGGACGTCAAAAAGCTTCAGGATATCGATATAAAATTGAAGGAAGCAGACGAAAAAATCAAACAGGCGGAGGAAAAGAAACAGCAGGCAGAGCAAAAAATTACAGAACTTCAGAACCGTGCCGCATCGGCTGATAAGCCGGAGGAGACACAAGAAGAGGACGCTTTAGAGGCTCAAGCCCGGCAACTTGAAATTGAGGCAGAGCAACAGAAGATTCAAGCTGCGATCAACGCCAAACAAAATTATCTTAATGAACAACAAAATTATCTTAATGAAAAAGAAAACATAAGGAATAAATTAAAAGAGGTGCAAAAAAGTATGCAACAGTCCTCTGGTTCAGATTGAGACCCGGTCTCAGATTGAAATGAAAGGATCAGGCATATAACAAGACTTGAAAGGAGTAGCGAGTGAGCGGGGAAAGAATAAAAGTTACATATCGGAGGAATAGATGATAAAAAAGAAAATGATTCAAAGTATTTTAGCGATTTTTGCAGTGGTTTTCGTACTGGATGGTTGCGGTTCAATGCGCGTTGCCACGACACTCAAAACAGATCCTGGGATGAGGGAACAGCAGGTTGCGGATGGTGTAAAATTGTTCATCGGCCAATTTAATGCGCGACAGGATAGGAAAAAAACTTCTGATAAATTAATGTTCGGTTCAATAGACATTGCGCCTGTTACAGCAGTAAATGCGCCGGTTCTGCAGGAGCATGCCACGGATGTTTATCCGCGCTTGTTCGGCAATGATTTTGCTGATCTCCCTGTTTCTCTTGATGTCGACTGTAAATGCTCCAACTATGAGTGGGGTGAATGGTTCCAGGTCATTACATATGGAACCGTCCCGTTGTTCCCAGCATGGATCAACATTGATTGCAAGGTGCATACCTGGGTGTGGGGAGAGGATGGATGTGTGGTTAATGAAACTGATTCCTTTACCCAAAAGTTCAGTTG
>JAIWDV010000391.1:0-1725 GCA_048632525.1 Bacteroidales bacterium
AAAAGATCGCGGTATAGGCCCTGAAGGTGTGAAGCTTGAACAACTTCAAGGCGATGGCTCAAAACGGGTTTTTTGGCGAATCACCTCATCAGTGTCGGGACCCCGTTTCATCGCCATGGCAAATCCCCCAAACGACGATGCCTCAAGGCGCGAGAACTTCGCCTACCTCATGATCGGGAAACATCTACACCAAAAAGGGGTTCCTGTCCCCGGTATTTACGCCCACGATCTAAAACATGGCTGGTTTGTTATGGAGGACATGGGGTCCACAAGCCTTCAGGATGTGGTATCCTCCAACAAGGGGCACCTCCCTATTTATGAAAAATTATTAGAACATCTTTTAAGACTTCAGATCGCAGGGACCAATAATTTTGATCCAGCATGGTGCAATCAGACAGAACGCTATGACCGCCACGTCATGATTAAATATGAGGCAAACTATTTTAGAGATGCATTTCTCCATCTTTATCTTGGCCTAAAGAGCGAATGGCCCGAGCTTGAAGTCCCATTCAATCATTTGGCTGAAACGGCCTCCAGGGCCGATAGCAACTTCCTTCTCCACCGGGATTTTCAATCAAGGAATATAATGATTTCTGATGGGAAAATCGGGATTATAGACTGGCAGGGAGCACGACTGGGCCCCCTTGGTTATGACCTGGCGTCTCTCCTCATTGATCCCTATATAGACCTGCCACACCAGGATAAAAATGCGATCTTTGAGCAATATCTGCTCCTGATCAAGGAACATAATGCAGCGTGGATCGAGTCTTTCAAAAGGTATTATCCCTACCTCGCTATCCAGAGAAACCTGCAGATCCTTGGGGCCTTTTCCTATCTGACAAAGACGATGGAAAAGCCGTACTTTGAGACTTACATACCGGCGGCCTTGCGGACCCTTAATGATTTGCTCCATGAGGTCAATGATCCTGAGCTCGCTCCTCTCAGGGATCTTTTAAAAGATGAGGTAATTATGGAGACGAAAAAAAGGCTGTTTGAACCAGGAGATATGGTTTCCACTTTTACAGGACAGGCGGGCATGGTCATTTCTGAGGAGATATACTCAAATATAAGAAAACGCCTTAAAGAGGGAAGAAGGCCGGGGCATTACTTTGCCCCTGGATGTTGTCAGAACCCTGACTATGTTATACAGGTGCCTGTCCTGTTTGAGGATGCAACGTGGGACGTAATGAGGGCTATGAACATCAAAAGGACCCCAAATCTGCCTGAAGGGAAAAAATCCCACATTCAAAGCATCATTGATGAACAAGGGTGACTACTCAGGGCCCAAAGGAGGAAACAATGGAAGACTGCATTTTTTGCAAGATCATCAAAGGGGAAATCCCAAGCTTCAAGGTCTATGAGGATGATATGGTCTTTGCCTTCGAGGATATAAACCCGATTTCCGAAGGTCATACCCTTTTGATTCCCAAAATTCATGCACAGGACCTCTGGGAAATCCCGGGCGAAGACCTTGCTGCGGTGCATCTCGCATCCAAAAAAATCATTCAGGCAATTAAAGACGTTCTGAATCCAACTGGCGTTGCATGCCTTCAACTAAACGGAAGGGGCGTGAACCAGGTTGTCATGCATTATCACCTTCACCTGATCCCCCGCACCGCTGGAGGGCCTGAAATTCCGGTATGTGAATGGGAACTCAAGGAGGGCGACATGGAAGCCATAAAGCAGACTGCAGATAAGATCGCCGTGGCAATCAAATAATTTTTC
>JAIWDV010000392.1:0-1724 GCA_048632525.1 Bacteroidales bacterium
GGCATGGGCGTGAACTTATGGGGTGACCTGTCCGCTTTGGGCGGGAAGCCCCCTGTAGGTGAATCCTGTTAATATGCTGAACACATTAACAAAAGTATTAGCCGAAGGTAAATATTCGGCTTACTCCTTCACGAATTAATTTTTCAACAAAACTCTAAATTTTTTAACAAGAGGATACACCCAAATATCTTTAATGGGAACACTTATTTTCCCAGGTGGTCCAAGTTTTCCACGGCCTTTGGTTTGTCCGACATTGATCCAGTTGGCTGCTTTATAGCAAGTGCCGGTAAATTGATTTTTCTGTACAAAAGATTCCAGCAACACTGGCCGGACATTATATTTTTCTTCCCAGTCATCTGGAAGCCGGTGTGCTATTAATGAGAGTATTTTTGATGCAAGGTTTTTCGATTTTATCCATGGTAAAATAAGGAATCGGGCATTATTTACAATCAAATTTAAATTCTTTTTTCGCTGGTCATGATTCCATCCAATAAATTGATCTCTTGGTGCAGTTTGCCATGCTGCTGCACCAAAGCCTGTCAGGGCAACAATTTGTTTACCTGCAGCAATAAAATAGCGAAGCTGAGCTCCAGGCAGGGGAGTATAGCCAAGATAATGATATCGCTCAATATACTCATTCCATAAAGCTGAGGTGGCTTTGGTAACCATCTGCAAATGCAGTTGTGGAAGCTGATTGACAGAGCATACAACGGGGCTTTGTGGATCAGTGGCTGGTGTGAACTCAATTTTTTTTACAGGCACTTTGGCATGGGTGGGATGGGGCAGCACTATGAGTCCATCTTTGTGCATGCGCAGCATGGCAACACGGCACGACATATCCTTGAGTTTACCGTCAGGTTTGAGCCATTGAAGTATCCGGCAAACTTCTTTGGAAAGCCGCATCCGGGTGAACTCGGGATTTTGTTTTATGAGGCATCGAATCTGTTCAAATTCTTTGGGAGTAAAGTCCCGACCACAGTAGCGGGTCATGATGTATCAGGTGGCTTGGAAAGTTGATGCCGACGGCCTTCATCCATTTTCCAGGGAAGAAAGGAGGATAAATCATCAGGTGTCTTACCATGATTTTCTGCACAAGCAGTCAGGTATGATCTCAGCCAATGATTGCAGTTGAGACCACATAAAGCTATGGTTTGAAAAATTGAAAACATTATCGCTGCCAACTGAGAACTCCAAAGGCTTCCTGAACCATAAAAATTTTTACGCCCTGTTACAGGATTACGGATGGATCGTTCTCCTTTATTATTGTCCATCGGCACGTCAGGGTGATCTACAAAAACGCTCAGACCTTCCCAGTGGTTCTGCAGACTTGTCAAAATTTTATATTTAACGTTGGACAGCAGATCTGAATCAGGATCATCAGGATTGTGTGTTTCTATAAAAGCATCCCGTTCTTGGGCTATTGCATCCATTTTCTCAACGAGCTTCTCATGCTGTTCTTTGAATGATGCAGGTTGCCATTGAATGGGAAGTTTTTGATCAAATTCTTTACAACGTAGATTATTGATGTGGTAAAGCTCTCCGATCTTTTCAACCCAGGACAGTACCCAATCTTCCAAATCCGGATACTTTTTGCCTGCATCCAAAAAATCACGACGAACATGAGCCCAGCAAAAAGCCAGAATTATAAAGTCCAGTTGCTTTTCCAGTGATTTATAGGCACTGTATCGGTCGCAAACAACAATGATTTTTTGTTGCTGTATGTT
>JAIWDV010000393.1:0-1720 GCA_048632525.1 Bacteroidales bacterium
ATCAGACCCCTTAAACCTGCATCTTAAAACACAGGGATTCTTCGATCTGGGCAACAACAAGCTGAGCGCTTCGCACTTTCATTTGGGTATCAATGAGATATTTGGGCTAAAGGGCAGCTTAAATGCTCGCTTTGGATCTGAAACCCATGTTGGGATCGAACTTCTTGATGGCCGCCTTTTGCCCCAAAAAACGCTGCCCTTTGTTCCAGTCGAGCTAAGATCACAAATGGAGCCTGTCATGCTATCAGGACCTGTCACTTTCCATGGCAAAATAGACGCCATGAAGGCAAATGCACAATGGGATTGGGGTTATGACCTTCATGCCGGGCTCAAAGAAAACCGGTTTTCCTATGCGGCCGGAGAGATGAAGGTGAGTGGCAGCATCTCAGGAGACATACGGGGCAAAGGAGAACCCAACGGGATAGGCATTTCGGCCAGGATAAAAGGTGATAAAATCACTCTTTCGGGCAAGGGAGTAGCACTTAAACCCTTTACAATGGGACTGTCTATCTCGGGCAAATATCCTGTTTTTGAGATTGAGGAACTAAAGGCGAATATTCCACAGGTGAGAGCTGCAGCAGGGGAAAAGGAGATTCTGATTAATGATATCAGTGTGAATATTCAAAAAGGCACAGTTGATGGAGAAAAAAGATCTCTTCATCTCCCCAAGATCCGGCTCAACTCCTCCCTGTTGAAAAACCTCTTATTGTCCCTGAGAGTTGATGGGAAACAGATGAATATGGTGCTTCAGGGCAAACAAACAAACTTGTTAGAAACAGCCCTTGCCCTGAACCTGCTCCCTTCGGGATGGCAATTTAGTGGAGCAGACTCTATTCACATAACGGCCACCCAAAAAGAACAAGACCCCTGGTCATTTAGTTCTGAGCTGGAGTTTCATGAGCTCATTTTTGAAAACGGGGATTCAAGCAGTATGGGCGAGAAAGTCTCTGTTAGAGTTAAAATGGATGGTGAGATAGGCCTGAAAGAAGCTTATATGGTTGCCAACACTTCCTTTAAAGCAGATGGGGGCGAGATTCTATATGATCGATTCTATTTCGACCTTAACAACAATCCGTTTTTCTCTTCCTGTGAGATAAAATACGAAATTCCAAAAAAATCTCTGCAGTTATCAGGTCTAAGACTCGGCTTGAAAGATATTTTGACGCTCAATATTCATGGAACTCTTCTTCATAAATCCCGGGATCAGCGAATAGGGCTTTCCGTAAGTATCCCTAAGACGGCCTTGAAACCGGTGTTTGACCATTTCATCTTAGAGCCGTTTCAGACAGAGAAACCTTTTCTCACTTCCCTGAACATAGGAGGCGCCATTTCAGCAGACATGGAATTGGCAGGTATTGGGACGGACTGGATGGTCACGGGACGTTGCATGTGGCATGATGGGACGCTTTCATCGGGCGAGGAAGGGTTTTCTTTTAAGGGGATTAATCTTGATTTGCCTGTCTGGTACCAGGCTAAAAAGGCTGAAAGGGTAAGGAAGACGGAAAAAGGGGCGTTATCAATCCGATCCATGAATCTTCCCATGTTCCCCGAACAGAGACTGGCGCTTACGCTGGATGCCGGACCGAACTCGTTATCTGTGAAGGCCCCAACCACTCTTAGAATTCCGGGAGGGAAAGTCAATTTGGGGCCCATAGTAAGCAAAGACATATTCGGTTCACGACCTTCCATTGATACCAGCCTGACAATGGATCCCGTTGAC
>JAIWDV010000394.1:0-1710 GCA_048632525.1 Bacteroidales bacterium
ACCTGGAGCTAATCAAGTTTTTATTGAAAAAGACGTAACTACTCAGGTTGTCAGGTTCACAGTTCAAGGTTCAGGGTTTCCCGCTGAAAGCGGGATTTAGCCTGCGGCGGGGTCGCATTTTCATATTGCTTGACATAGTTTATGAACCTACGGACGGCAGCAGTTACGCTCAATGTGCCACCCCTCAATATATCAAAACCGTGCAGTTTTCATCAGTTAACCTTGAACCGTGAACCATGGAACTTTGAACCTGAGTTACGAAAAAAACACCATGACTTTGAAAATCGGCACAAGAGGAAGCAGACTGGCGCTTGCCCAGAGTGAATGGGTCAAGAAAGAGATTGAGGCCAGACACCCCCATATTCATGTTGAACTGGTCAGGATAAAGACCACCGGGGACAAAATTCTTGATACCCCGTTGAGCAAAATCGGTGGAAAGGCGCTGTTCGTGAAAGAAATCGAAGAGGCGCTCCTCGGAAAAGCGGTCGATTTGGCAGTTCATAGTATGAAAGATGTCCCCGCTGAATTGCCAGAAGGGCTTATGCTTTCTGCTTTCCCAGAGCGAGAGGACCCCAGGGACGCCTTTGTCTCCGTAAAATATCAAACGATCCAGGATCTGCCCCAGAGGGCAGAAGTAGGGACCAGCAGCCTGAGAAGGGCAGCCCAGTTGCTCACAATACGTCGTGACCTTGAGATTGTGCCACTCAGGGGGAATGTGGACACCCGACTCCGGAAGCTTGAAGAGGGAGAAATCCAGGCAATTATCCTGGCCTCTGCGGGCCTTAAACGCCTTGGGCTTGAGAAACGCATTACCCATGTCATTCCGTCGGACCAGATGCTGCCTGCCATCGGCCAGGGCTCGCTTGGACTGGAGGTACGGCGTGACGATGAGCTGACAGTCAGCCTGATTGAATTTCTGAACCATGAGGAGACCGAAGTAACGGTAAGGGCAGAGCGGGCGTTTTTAAAGGAGCTGGAAGGCGGCTGTCAGGTTCCCATTGCCGGATTCTGCCGTTTTAAGGATGGAGTGCTTCATCTGGCAGGAATGGTGGCTGAACTGGATGGATCAAATACTGTCAGGGATGAAATCACAGGGAAAAAGGCCCAGGCTGAACAAATTGGCGTCACACTGGCCAGAAAACTACTCGATTCCGGGGCAGATAAGATACTGGCGCGCATTTATAGGAAATAACAAAGCCGCTCAGCAATTTCTTAGAAGGTAACAAAGAATGCCTCATAATAAAAAAGGCAAGGTCTACTTGGTAGGGGCCGGCCCTGGAGATCCGGGGCTTCTGACAATAAAGGCTAAAGAATGCCTGTCCCGGGCTGATGTGATAATTTATGACAGCCTGGCGAACCGGATTTTTCTCGAATACGCAGATACTGATGCGGAGTTGATATATGTGGGAAAAAAAGGTGGCAATCACACCATGCTTCAGAAAGATATCAACTCACTGATCGTTGACAGGGCCAGGAAAGGACATTTTGTAGTAAGGCTGAAGGGGGGAGATCCTTTTATTTTTGGAAGAGGCGGAGAGGAGGCCCTGGAACTAATTGAGGCTGGTATAAATTTTGAGGTTGTGCCTGGGATCACTTCTGCAATCGCTGTACCGGCCTATGCCGGGATTCCCCTGACCCACCGGGATTACACCTCCACGGTAGCCTTCATAACGGGCCATGAGGACCCCCAAAAAGAAAAATCAGACATTG
>JAIWDV010000395.1:0-1681 GCA_048632525.1 Bacteroidales bacterium
CCTTCTATAAAAAAAAAGCAGGGCCATTTGCGACCCTGCTTTTTTATTTTATTATTAATTATAAAAAATGTTGGCTCATGGGGCCAAACGTGTGAAAAGAATTTACTGGACAAATAACCTCCAATCATAGATAATAGGTTCCTAACCTTACACCTATGACCGGAGGAACCTATGATAATATTTTCGATAATTGACCTAATTGATGAACAGAAATGCTACGAATTGCTATTAAACATTCTCCACCCTGATGGATTGCATTGTCCCAAATGTAAAATACCTGTTGAGCAGAGCAAAGTTCACCGGCGAGACAGAGCTCCATTGCTTTATTTCCGTTGCTTATGCGGGTGTGTATACAACGCCTTTTCAGATACCGTTTGGACAGGCACCCACCATAGTTGTTCTGTCATTGTTCGTCTTTTGCAAGGTTTTGCTCAAGGTACCCCTACCCTCCATCTGGCAAAGGAACTGGGGATAGATCGAAAACATTTGCTTGAACGTCGTCATAAACTTCAAGCCTTCGTAAAGAAATCCTGTCCTCGTGACCCATTGCCGGATAAGGTTGTAGAGGCTGATGAGTTATATCAAAATGCCGGGGAAAAAGGCATTTTACATCCTGCGCCAGAGGATCCGCCACGGCGACGTGCAAATAAAGTCAGGGGGCACGGAACTTGGGAAAACGACCGCCCACCCATCCTGGGTATTATCGGTCGAGAAAGCAGCCAAGTCCGATTGGAGGTAAAAAAAACAGCGGACGACAAGATATAGAGCCGAGCGTTATAGAGGCAACCAAGCCTGGAACCACTGTAAATACTGATGAATGGAGAGCATACTTCCATTTGCCAGCCGCACAACGCATACATGTAAAAGTTTGCCATAAACCGGGTAAACGTGTTTGGGCTCGTGACGATGATGGTGACGGGATTCGTGAGGTACACAATAACACTATTGAAGGACTATGGACAGGACTACGCAACTTTCTTCGTCCATTCCGTGGCGTAAACAAGATATACTTGCAGCAATATATTGCTATTCATGAATGGGCACACAATATCAAAAAGATCAGTGTGCAGTTTCTTCGAGTTCTTTGCGGTATCACACAGTTGGCCTCATGAGCCAAAATTTCTTGTTTTTTTGAGCACGTTTAAAGCTTAAGGCACTAATCAACCGTGTCTTTTTAAGAAAAGCTCCTTCATTGTCTTTTTCCAACGATCTAATTTTTCCATTGTATTCTCAAGCGCTTTTTCAATTTCTTTTCGTTTCAAAGGCTTGAGAAGAAAATCATTGGCTCCTGCTTCAAGGGCGGAAATAAGATTGTCTATATCATCTGAGGCTGTAACAATAATCACCTGTATCAATGGATGTGTCCGCTTTATTTTCCGCAAAAGCTCCAATCCGTTCATCCCCGGCATTGAGATATCTGTTACTACGATTTGAAAGTCGCCCCTGTTGATCATATCCAGAGCCTCTTCCCCGGAATAGGCTGACTCGATTTTCCAATCTTCCAGATGTTTTTTTACTATTTTATGAGCTATTTCCTCATCATCTACAAACAGTATTTTCTCACTCATTCTCTTTTTCCTTTTCGGCGATATTGCCGCATAATTCCACCCATTTGGGAAATCTATCGAGCATTCCGATCTTTTCCAGATATTCAAGATCAACGATTGATTCGGCGTCTATT
>JAIWDV010000396.1:0-1659 GCA_048632525.1 Bacteroidales bacterium
ATCCTCCAATGAAGTCTCTAATGAATGCTTGAACAAGAGACCGGATTCAATACTCACCTCGGCTAATTCAACGAGGTGCTGATGATGGGTAAAAAAGATCACTTGCGTTTTCTTGGACAGCTCTGCAAGCACTTTCAATGTCGCTATCGCCCTCTCGTTATCAAATTTGATAAGGATATCGTCAAGGATAAACGGCATAGGTTCATTGTTATCCAGATATGACTCAAGGCTCGACAGCCTCAGGGACAGGTAAAGCTGATCAGTTGTACCGTCACTCATGCCATTCACCCCCACAAGTTCTTTGCCACCCGGGCGGACTCCCATTAGCACCGGATTGCCATTTTCGTCGAACTCGGCCCTGATCCCCTCGAAGAATCCGAGCGTGAGGTTTGCGAAAATCTCGTTCGTGCGTTTCAAAATAGGTCCCTGGTGCTTTTCGCGGTATCTTTCAATCGCCTGAGCCAAAACAGCCGATGCGATCCTGAGGCGAGCATACTTTTCCGTGTCTCTCTCCAAGCGAGCTAAGATTCCCTGGTTTGCCTCCGCGAGCTCAGCTGCCCTGGCGCTCCCGTCCATCTTTTTAAGTTCATTCCTTTCTTCGCCAATGGTCTGGTCGAGATCTGATTTCTCTTCATTCAGGGCATTGATTTTTTCATTCAGTTTCCCTATTTGCCCTTCTATTCCGTCTGGATCAACTGCCAGGGCCTCCGCGACGAAATCATCGATCGTAGCTCCGGCGCTCAGTTTGTGTAATTGCCCCTCTAAATCTTCTACATTTGTCTCAATTTGTCTGCGTTTTGATGAGCGCCTTTCTGCCTCAGCAAGATCCTCATATTTTGAGCACCTTGCTTCGTCACACATCGTGTCCAGTTCGGACCTAATTCCTGAGATATTTTGTTCGGCCTCACGAACCCGTTCCTGCTCCTGGTCCCTCTGTTTTTCCAGACGATCAAATTGTGCTTTGGCAGTTCTCGATCGGTTCAACGCAGTATTAAGTTCAGATGCAGCCTGTTCAACTGGTAATTCCTTGAAGTTTTGGGCCACCCGATCAACTAAAGTGGTCACATTCGTGGTAAACACTTCGGCATCCCGGTCAATACTTTTTAAACGCTTATGAAGAACGTCTGCCTCCTTAAGTTTTTCAAAAAGACTTTTCAAATCTTCCATAACAGCATTGGCCTGGGCAGGGATAGCTTTCCCGTCAAGCCCCAACGGTTGGATCGCCCCCTCCCATTGACTCTGCCAATTTGATATATCAGCCTCAGCCTTTTCTAACCTCGAATTAGCCTCCTTTAACTCACCATCTTTTTGCTTTTTATCTGAAAGGAGCTTTTCCCTCTTAATCCTGATGTTTTCTTGCTTTTCAATGATCTTCCGGCATCTTCTTATAAGCTTTGTCAAGGACTCACCGTCTTCTGAAGGGAGTTCTGAAATGGAATGCAGGCAGTCGTCCAAATTCCTGCGGCAGCTATCCATTTTGGCTTTCAAATCATCGGCTTTCCGTCTTCTTTCCTGAACATCATGGAACTGTTTGAGAATCCCTGCCTGATCCTGAACCCAGGCACGCATTTCCCTCGGTGTTTGAGGCGATATCCCAACGGATTCCCACACCTTTGTCCATCTCTTTCTGATTTCATTTAGTTCTTTATCGGCGCTGGC
>JAIWDV010000397.1:0-1655 GCA_048632525.1 Bacteroidales bacterium
AATGCATCTCAAAATGCGCCTATCTGACTCCTGATAGGGCATTCCTGCTCTTTACAATCACAATTAAAATATGGAGGAATTTATTTTGGCACAGATAATGACAACCAAGGAATTGGCAAAGTATCTAAGATTGCATGAGATTACTATCCTCAAGAACGCGACAAAGGGGATAATCCCTGGAATTCGGATCGGTAGTCGCTGGCGATTTGCCAAGGAAACCATTGATAAATGGGTCGCCGAAGGCCAACATGGACCTCAGGTTGATAAAAAATCAAAGACAAAAGCTATTTCCAAACCCGGGAAAAAGCAACTGCCTAAGAAGAAAAAGTAAACGCAGACGCCATATGTTGCAGAGCCTGATGCAACGTATAAGGAAACTATGACGTTGTGGCCTCAACGTATGGTGAAGATACCCTGGAATACGACATTGACATCACGGCTGGCTCTGACACAGAGTTAGACATAACCTTTTGATCATCTACGGTGTACTTCAACCCCACCTGCCTGGAATAGACGTGCCGCAGAATTTACAGCGACCGTTTTCCAGGTTATGTTGCGGTATTAGATACCCTTTCCGCTCTATTAAAATCTTGTGGCAGTTGTGGCAATATGTGTGGGTGCCTTCATGGCCTGGCACATTACCGAGGTATACATATCGAATTCCTTCCTGAAGAGCCACCTTTCGAAACTCCTCCAGTGTTCCGATGGGTGTGGCCGGGAGGCGCGTCAGCTTATAATGCGGGAAAAATCGCAGAAAATGCAGGGGATAATTCGGGCCCAGCTCCTTTAAAATCCATCCACACATGCGTTTAATCATCTCAGTATCGTCAACATACGTAGGGACCACAAGGGTGGTCATCTCAAACCACACGCCCTCTGTGTGCAGGGTCTTGAAGGTATTTAGTACAGGCTGGAGTCTTCCACCGTTAAGGGATCGATAAATACGGTCATCAAAGGATTTCAAATTGACATTGGCACCATCCAGGTATTTGCAGAGCCTGATGAGTGGTTTCCGGTTAATGTAGCCGTTTGAGACCAGCACATTCTTTAGCCCCGCCTCCCTGGCCAGCTTTGCCGTGTCATACACGTACTCATAATATGTAATGGGTTCAGAGTAGGTGTAGGCGATAGAGGGTGTTTTTCTTTTTTTTGCTTCACTCACAACACTTTCAGGAAAAAGCTCATAGTGGCGCACTTCTTCGGGCTTCATCTGGGAGATCTCCCAGTTCTGGCAGTTGAGGCACCTGAAATTGCAGCCGGTAGTGGCGATGGAGAGGATCAAAGAACGGGGATAGAAATGGTTGAGCGGTTTCTTTTCAATGGGATCAACGTGAATTGAGCAGGGGTTACCATAGGTTAGGGAGTATAGCTTTCCGCCTATATTCACCTTTGATCTGCATATACTCCGATCCCCCGGTTCGAGTATACAACGGTTCGGACAGATTTGACACTGCACTGTGGTCCCGTCTGTTGCGTAGTGAAACCCCTCAACAGACCATTTCCATGGCTTTTTGGGGGCATCATTTTTGAAGATATGCCCCTTTACGCTTTTGGGCCTCTTATCCTCTTTTCCCAGAAATCCGTATCCCGCACTTGCGCAAACAAGGGCTGACGCACCCAAGCCCACGGATTTCAAGAATTCTTTGCGAGTAATC
>JAIWDV010000398.1:0-1653 GCA_048632525.1 Bacteroidales bacterium
TTTTTTTGAAAAACATAGAATTCTTGAAGGGGCCCGGGAAGCTTTTTTCCCGGATGATCCTTTATCCAGGAAAGGAGCCTTTTTTCTTCAGAAAGAGGAGGCAGGACGGCCATGGCGCTCAGGCCTTCCTCTGTCAGCAGAGCTGTTTTATAGGGATCAGTGTTAAGGCCCCCGGGTAAGGCCGATTGAATGAGCTGGCCGATGGGATGCATATAATAATCGGCCATCCATTCAAAAAAAGGGACCTGTTGCTTGTGGAAGAGCGGTTCCGGGTCAAGGACGTTTAATATTTCTTTGAGGTTCTGGTTGTTTTTTTTGGGTACTTTTCCCAGGATATAGCCGGTGATCTTTCGGTTATTGAAAGGCACCAGGACCCGGCAGCCCACTTGAGCTTTGGGCGCCAGGCGTTCAGGCACTGCATAGGAAAAAGTCCCTTGGGTGGGAACTGTAACAGCTATTCTGAGGCAGGATAAGTTTTCATCAATCTTCAATTGCTTAATTCCCGCTCATGGAGGAATTTGTAGGCTGGTACTTCTCTTTTAAAAGGTCAATGACCTCCCTGAGGCGGTCCTCATCAGGGGGTTTTTGGTGTTCTTCGCGGCGCTCAAAAAAAGAAGAATCGACAGGTATATTGGCCTGAAGATCAGTGACAAAATAACGCTCCTCCAGGTCTTCTCCGGCAAATATGGCAATCTCATATGGATACCATCCCTCCGCCACCTTCCTGTAATCATCAAACCGTACGGTCACCGTCTTCTCCCCTGAATCTCCCCACAGCCTGTAATTCAGGAGCAAAGGAAGGAATCTTTCCTTTTCAATCAAAAGCTTCGGCTTCCTGGCATCTTCATCCCCCAACCGGTAAGCAATGACTCCATCAAAACGAGTGAAGGCAACGGAGTTAAGGTTGATGCCCATTTCTGACAAGAGCGCCATGATCGTATTTTTGTCGCCGGCCATGAAGATTTGACGGAAGGCCATATCAGTACTCGGTCGCTTAGCCATGAGCTCATTTGCAACGGAGTCCCAACCATCTGACGGCTCCATCATTTCTGAATGGTGGAAACCGGGGGACTTCAACCATATTTTCTCCTCCAGGATCATTTGCACCTCCAGATCCTCCGGGGTTATGAGATGAGTGGATTGGGTGATGACCATGGTTTTGAATTTGGAGTAGTTGCGTGTCATTAAATCCACAAGCTGCTCTGCCGGCATAACGTATGCCCGGGTTTTACCCGTCATCAGGCAAATTAGCATCGCAATGAACAAAAAGGATACTATATGCTTGAGTTCTTTTCTAAGTTTCGACTCTGTTTTCAAAGATTTACCTCGCCTTCTTTCAAATGGCTTAACATCACATCTCGCACATTTTCCATCAACTGTGTGACATTTGCTTTATCATAACCTTTTACAGAAATTGGCTTCCCTATATGCAGGCTGAAAGAACCTTTGTTTACTTTCAGGCTGCCCTTGGGAACAATGCGGTAGCTGTCGCAAATAGTCACCGGTACGATATCGCAGCCTGATCTAAGGGCCAGGTTGAAACCACCCTTTTTGTATGGCTGAAGCCTTCCATCAATGCCCCGGGTGCCCTCAGGGAAAATGAGCACAGACGCACCGCTTTTTATTTTTTCTGCTGCATCCTTTATACTTTGA
>JAIWDV010000399.1:0-1609 GCA_048632525.1 Bacteroidales bacterium
ATAAGGGCAACCTGAAGAAAAACCTTGCGCGCATTCAAAGGAATACCCAACGGCTTAAAGAGCTGGCATCAGAGTCGGAAACATAGCCATACCCAGAGAAAATACATTTCAGCTCCTGCCGTTCTATATTTAAGCCCGCCAAACCCCCTTTGCCTCATGCAAACCTTGCTATGATATTTGTCAAGTGGTAATAAAAGATATCCTTTTGCATGGAAAACGATCAGGAGATCCAATACCATGACACTCCGTTGTATCATTGTGGATGATGAACTTCCTTCTCTTGATGAATTATCCCATCTCTTAACTGAGATAGAGGGTGTGGATGTATTGGCCTGCGTTGATAATGGACAAAAAGCCCTGACCAAAATCAAAGAGCTGAAACCTGATGTCGTCTTTCTGGACATCAAAATGCCTGGCCTAAATGGGTTTGACGTGGCAAAAGAGATTCTCACATTTAAGCACTCTCCTTTGATCGTTTTTGCCACGGCTTACGATGAATATGCTATAGATGCATTCGATGTAAAGGCCATCGATTATATTCTCAAGCCTTTTTCAAAAAAGAGATTGGGGAAGACCGTTCAGCGGTTAAGAGAGGTCGGGGCAAAAGCCTTAAATCCATCGGATTTGAGAGATATCATAGATAAGTTAAAGGGTAATTTATCAACAAGGGAGTTCATCAGGGTATCCGTTCTCGATAACGGGAAAATCAGGCTCCTCTCTCCTCAGGAGGTGTTTTTTTGCAGCGCTCACGAAGGCAGATCCAGGGTCTATGTCAGGGACAAATCCTTTCCCTGCCCGGCAACACTTAATGAGTTGGAGGAGCATCTGGAGGTGCAGAATTTTCTCCGAGTTCATCGCAGCTTTCTGGTGAATTTGAGCCACATCAAGGATATTGTTCCCTGGTTAAATGGAAAATACCTGATCACCATGCAGGATAACCAGTCAACAGAAATTACGGTAAGTCGAAACAATGTCAAAACCCTGAAAAAGGTGCTCGCACTTTGAACTGAGAACCCCTTTCTCCCTTGCTAATCACGTCTTCGTGAAATTATTCTCAAATCTTTCAAAGTAGCCCACGAGGTTTCCATGTTCATCACGGACGGGCGTGATGTATATCCTTTCATTCCGATCGCTGACTTTCAAAAACACTTCGTGTCTATGGTTCTTAAACTGTTTTACCACTTCTTCAATCGCCTTTCGGGATTGTTGACCATGACATTCGAATAGGCTCTTTCCTATTAAATCCAGATATCCCCGTTCTTCATGGTAGTGATAGCGGGCGCGTTTGTTCATGTAACGGATAACGTGCTCCGGGTCCACAAAAACGATCGGATATGGTATGGCATCAAGAATATTGGACATCATATCGTTAGCATTCATATAATCATTCTCCATGCAGCGTGCTCTTGTACCCCGCAAAATCAATAAAAAGGAATCCACAATCGGTAATAAAATAGATTCCAAGTAACACGACAAATAATGAAGTCAATCTAAGGTTTGTGTTGTTATTATCGATAAAAAGCAAATAAAGTCAATTGTTTTTGAGGATTCTACCGACATGTAATTCTTAAAAGGATGACTATCATTGAGGTGATGCCATGAGAGACTT
>JAIWDV010000400.1:0-1606 GCA_048632525.1 Bacteroidales bacterium
CTGATCCGGAAAAACCTGAAAAGTGCCTAAAGTGAACTAAAGTTTGAAGTGCCTAAAGTTAAGGAGTCGCTTCGCTCCGTCTATTTATATAAAGTAGACAGAATTTCGCAGATAAGAAACTCAATATTCCATCATTTCATTATTCCTAAGCTCGAAATCCATGTTTTTTCTCGCAGGAAAATCCGAGTCAGCTTGTTCCTTCCTCTCCAGGTTGGGGCTTGCGCAAGCCCTAATGGTAAAATTTGAAAAGCAACCATAACAGCATTCTCTACAATGAAAAACTGTTGACCCGATTTATTCAACAGCTTTTACTAAGGTCTGATACCCCGTCCCACATTCAATTGGTAGCCAGCGATGCAACCTATTTGATTTTGTGTTCCGTTATCGTTAAGGACGAACTGAAAGATGACCAAAGATTTTTCAAGCTGTTGACGACGGTTTGCCGTCGAGAGGGCATCAATGTGCACAGGCTCCGGGAAAAGCTCAAACCCGTTGCCCGTTCTCTTGGACTGGCGGTAGCCCCCGAGGCCCAGACCGACTATTATGAGCTTCTTGGGGTTAGCCCCCAGGCCAATGAGAGTAAAATCCGGAAAGCTTTTCGGCAAAAGGCCTATGATTCGCACCCTGATACCAGCAGTTTGGGAGAACAGGGCAGCAAGGCTTTCCTTGAATTACACGAGGCCTATCTGACTCTAAAAGATCCCGTTCTACGCCGGCAATACGACCAGAGCAGGCAGTCCCTTGGCACCTGGTATGAAGGGCTTCATCAAAGCCGAAGGCATCGGGGTGTTGCCAGGTACTTTTACCAACTGGGCGGACTGTTCCTGTTTTTGATCATAGCCGGTTTTATCTTCGATTTCCTTTTCCAGCAAAGCGCTATCATGGATGGGAGCTATCCCACAAAACAGGAGCATGCCCCGGCAGGGAGATATAGCGCCACAGGTGAAAAAATTTTAGACACACCAAATGAAGTAGTAATAGAAGGACAGTTGGAGGGGCTTGAATCAAAGGTTGACGACTCAGTCAAAACAGTGAACGATCCGGGTGAGAAAAAACAAATCAATAGTGAGTTGTTGGTAATACCTCAAACAGAAGTGGGTGATTTAAAAAAGAGGCAGGATCAAATAGAATTGAGCAACCTTAAGGTATGCCTTTTTTATTCGAAGGAAAAAGACAAAAGAATTATGGAGAAACTGTCTAAGTTTTTAAAAAGCAAAGGATATGCGGAAACTTATATTCAAAAGGTTAAATATCAGGATCGCGACATTCGCTATTTCCATGAGGAAGACAAGGATGGAGTCCTTCTTTTCAGAAAGCACATCTACAGCTTTATCACCAGCGCTACAAACACTAAAAACTTAAGGCTCAGAATTAGAAATATGGGTCACGCTTACCCGGATGCACCTAAGGGCTTGCTTGAATTATGGATGGATGGGTTGTAAGCGTTCAGGGGTTCAAGGTTCACGGTTCAAAGGTTCCCCGCTTCCTCTTCACTTCAGACGGGATTTTCGACAGGGTTTCCCGCTTTCAGCGGGGTTCAAAGGTTGCATTCTCATCACCATACGTCATTTTGTAAACGTTTTGTGAAACTTTTCAATAAATTCGG
>JAIWDV010000401.1:0-1594 GCA_048632525.1 Bacteroidales bacterium
TATTTTGAGTTAAAGACCAGAATTCACGATCGTTTATTAGATCTTATTGACCTTTCCGCTATCGAAAAACTTGAGCACGATGTTCTCAAGTCTCAGATCAGGGTCATTGTACAAAGAATATTGGGCGAAGAAAACTTTGCCGCGCCCCTCAATTCAATGGAAAGAGAACGACTCTTTACGGAAATCCAGGATGAAGTGATGGGACTCGGCCCACTTGAACCTTTTCTTAAAGATCCCGCTGTTTCCGATATCCTGGTTAATACATACAAACAGATCTATGTGGAAAAACTGGGCAAGCTGGAACCTACTGATGCAAGGTTCAAAGATGATGCCCACTTGATGAGAATCATCGATAAGATCGTTTCTGCTGTGGGACGGCGCATTGATGAGTCTTCTCCTATGGTTGATGCCAGGCTCTCGGATGGTTCAAGGGTCAATGCAATTATACCACCTCTCGCTGTTGACGGGCCCTCGGTTTCTATCAGGCGTTTTGCCGTAAACCCCCTGGAGTTAAACGATTTGATCATGCTGAAAACATTGACTCCTGAAATCGCTGAAATTCTGAAAGGAATTGTCAAGGCAAAGCTGAACGTCCTGATTTCAGGAGGCACCGGCAGTGGTAAAACCACTTTGTTAAATGTTCTTTCGCGGTTTATTCCTGAAGGCGAACGGATTGTTATTATCGAAGATGCCGCGGAATTACAGGTAAAGCAGGACCACCTGGTGCGGCTGGAAAGCAGACCTCCAAACATAGAGGGAAAGGGTGAGATTACGCAGAGAGAACTTGTGAAAAACAGTTTAAGGATGCGTCCCGACCGCATTATTGTGGGGGAGGTCCGCGGCAAAGAGGCGTTTGACATGCTTCAAGCCATGAACACCGGACATGATGGGTCTTTAACAACTGTCCACGCCAACACTCCCCGCGATGCCCTGATGCGGCTCGAAACTATGGTGGCCATGGCAAACCTCGATATCCCGAGTGAGTTTCTGAGAAAATTTGTCAGCTCCGCCATCAATGTTGTTATTCAGGTATCCCGGCTGACTGATGGAACAAGAAAGCTGGTGTCTCTGGAGGAAATCACGGGGATGGAGGGAAATATGATTACCACGCAAGAGATCTTTTCATTCCAGCAAAAAAGTATAGATGAGAATGGTAAAATAGAAGGAGAATTCAGATTTCATGGTGTTCGGCCTAAATTCATCGATAAATTTAATCTAGCCGGAATAGAGGTCTCCCATGATCTTTTTAACGCGGAGTAAATCGCAGCAGTTTGAGTTTGAATGGAGTTAGAGAATGAAAATTTTTATTGCCTTTATAATTATATTTGCTGTGTCAATATTTGTCACAGAAATGATTTTCTATGCCTGCAGAACCATGCGCAACCCGGATCGCAAAAAAATCCGGAAAAGGCTGAAAACATTTTCCTCCGGAAAAAACAAAGCCGGAGTTCCTGATATTCTACAAAAAAAACTGCTGAGTGATGTTCCTTTTCTGAACAAAATCCTTTTGCGCATTCCGGGCCCCCAACAGTTAGACCGGTTATTACAACAGGCCAATGCTCAATATCGTCTCGGTTTTTTCATATTACTTACA
>JAIWDV010000402.1:0-1583 GCA_048632525.1 Bacteroidales bacterium
ACCCGTTGGGTGTTATTTCTAATTAACGTAATAGCTTGATTTTTCAAAGCTAAACGCTAACGGCTAACAGCTAATCGCTCAGCTTAGGTGATATGATGTGGGGTTCCTTTAATCCTAATGTAATGACTATACCGTCCCACATAAAATGGAAGAGTCATTAGGGCCTTGGAAAGAGTGCCTGCTGATATTACTGATTCCTGCATTTTCTAACATAGAGATAATTTCCTTTTCTGAGTAAGATTTCCCCCAATTATTTATCAGCATATTTAATGAAAATAAAGCCGGAAACTCAGGTGAGTCTTTACTATTATCAAGTATGAAGTCGTGTATCATGATAAGACCGCCTGGCTCAATGACATCAACGGTCTTATCAATTATCGACTGACATTCCTCTGGCCTATTACTATGCAGAATATGCGAAAGCCAAGCAACATCAAAAGGTCCTCCAGAAATAGGGTCAACGTTGAAATCACCTCCAGCAAAACTAATCCGATCGGCTAGACCAAATTTATCAATAGTTTTAGCGGCAAAAGGCTCAGTTGTATGGCGGTCAAAGACTACTGCTGTAAGGTTTGGGTTTGCAAGGCAAAAGTGGATTGAATATGTCCCGGGGCCTCCTCCTAAATCAAGTAGGCGCCGGCGTCCTGAAAGGTTTATTTGTGATGACACATTTGGAGCAATACCCATTGCCAAATTGAACATTCCCATGAGAAAACATTCTCGCTCAAATTCCTCCCCATATGAACGTTTTTCTATTGGTCTTCCAGTTTTGACTGCTTCATGTAGTTGTGCCCAACCGTCTAAAATATGATGGTGGTGAAGAATAATGTAACCGATATACTTTGGGGATTTACTAGAAAGAAACTCCAGAGAAGCTGACGAATTTTTGTAATAGTCATCCTCCTTAACCAAGAGTCCCATAGCAGAGAGTGCATTAAGAAGATGTTCAGCTCCACGCTCATCAGCTTCAATTTTTGTGGCAATATCAGACAGACTTAAGTATCCATCATCAATCGCTGTAAAGATTCCGAGTCGTACTCCTGCCTGCAGAGAACATCCCCGCCAGTAGGAGCTTGATACGTTTAGTAAATCGCCTTTGGTCCAATCTTTCTTCTTAGTCATCTGTGGCCTTATCTCAGTAATATTTTTAAGGAGTAACTTAAAACACCCGGGAGATGAGCACTGAGTTGTTTTTCAGTGAAGTATTGAAATGTAGATTACATTTAATAATCATCCCGTTGGTAAAGGTTGCTTCCGATCATCTGAACCAAGCTATTTTTCAATCCCCTATCGCCCCAAAGGTGAAGTCACCTGCCGGAAGAGCCAAAGAAAAACTTGGCAAATGCAAAATTTTACTCAAAATAACGTAAATGCGAAAAACGCGCTGGCTTTTCCGGTCAAGTGGACTGACTGGTTGTGTGCCGGGCAAGGCCCGGCTGCTAATTGGTGATGCCTGGGATTGTGACACAGGTCCCGAGCAAAGTCCATACCCAGCCTGACGGAGGCGAAGGGTAGCCAAAGGCAAGGGTGCTACAGCAATGTACGCCTGAAGGAGGCCGGAGGCAAAAGCGTGGGTCGATACG
>JAIWDV010000403.1:0-1577 GCA_048632525.1 Bacteroidales bacterium
TAACGCAACAACCAGGGTGGACCAGGAGGTCCTAAAAGCAATGATGCCCTATTTGAAGGAGGAGTTCGGCAATCCTTCCAGCCCATATTTGCTGGGAACAAGGGCAAAAGAAGGCATTGAACGGGCCAGGGAAGAGGTGGCCCTGCTTCTGGGGTGTCAAAACCATGAAGTAATTTTCACATCTGGAGGAAGCGAATCCAACAACATGGTTTTAAAAGGCCTGATTGATTTCAAGAGGCCTGAAAAATTTCATATTATCACCTCTGCGGTGGAGCATCCCGCAATCCTGAATCCTGTGTTATTTCTTATGGAACTGGGGGTTAAGGTAACTGTCCTTCCTGTGGACCGTTTTTGTCGGGTTGATCCGGAGGCAGTCAAAAAAGCTATTTTGCCGCAAACCACATTGATCAGCATCATGCTGGCCAATAATGAGACAGGCACCCTCCAGCCCATAAAAGAGATTTCAGAGATTGGTCACGAACACGGGATTCCGGTTCACACGGATGCGGCTCAGGCGGTCGGCAAGATGGAGGTGGATGTAAATGACCTGAGGGTCGACTTTTTGACCGTGGCCGGGCACAAGCTTTATGCTCCAAAAGGGATTGGGGCCCTGTATATTCGAAATGGCCAGAATCTAACGCCACTGATACATGGCGCGGGCCAGGAATATGGAAAGCGACCAGGGACAGAGAATACCATCCTGAGTGCAGGCCTTGGCGCTGCATGCAGGATTGCGATAGAAAGGCTCAAAAACGATTTTCAAAACATGGAAATACTCAGAAATCGCTTGCAGGAACTCCTGTTTGAGGGTCTGGATGATCTGGTACTTAACGGTCACCCTGAGAAGCGGCTTCCCAACACCCTTAATGTCGCTGTCCCTGGCATCGAGGGAGGTTTGATTCTTGAGGGGCTGCCCAAAATTATGGCCTCCACAGGGGCCGCATGCCATGATCGAACAGTCAAGCTTTCCCATGTACTTTCGGCCATGGGTGTGCCCCCGGAAATTGGAATGGGAGCCCTCAGGTTCAGCGCTGGAAGGAGTAATACGATTGAGCAAATTGAAGAGGCCGCGCACTCAATTATCAATCAGGTGAAAAGGATGAGAGATGGGAGACCATAATAGAGAAAAACCGGCACTTCTGATCATAGACATGGTCAAAGACAATTTTGATGAAAGCAAGAATCTGCCCATTACTCCACTGGCCAGGCAAATCATAGGCCCCATTAACGGCCTGATCAGTGCATTTAGAAAGGAGGGTTGGCCGATTGTTTTTCCTACGGATGCCTTTCGTAAAGAAGATTTCATATTTAAAGGGCGTATGAAGCCACACTCCCTGGCAGGGACCGAAGGCGCAGAGATTGTTGACGAACTGGATCGCAGAGACGATGATTTCTGGCTGCCCAAGCCTGTATTTTCAGCCTTTTTTAAGACCGAACTGGATAAATGGTTGAAGGAAAGAGAAGTGACGCTCTGTGCAGTTGCCGGAATCTCTACCAACGTGTGTGTTTTGGCAACTGTCCTTGATACTATCTCTTATGGTTTCAAGGCAGTCCTGCTGGAGGACTGCACCGCGGCT
>JAIWDV010000404.1:0-1530 GCA_048632525.1 Bacteroidales bacterium
ATATATTTTTGACCTTTTTCCGATTCTTAGTCAAAGGAAGAATCAGTTTGGGGGAACTTTAAGCGGAGGCGAACAGCAAATGCTTGCCATTTCAAGGGCAATAATGGCAAGGCCAACGCTTTTGCTGCTGGATGAACCGTCTTTGGGACTGGCTCCCCTTATAGTAAGGCAGATATTTGAGATCATAAAGAAGATAAATATCGAAAACCAGACAACTGTTTTTCTTGTGGAACAGAATGCAAATCTTGCGCTGAAAGCAGCTCACAGGGGCTATGTTATGGAGAACGGACGTATAACTCTTTCAGATTCCGCAGAAAATCTTCTTTCAAATGAAAATGTAAGAAAAGCATATCTGGGGTTGTAGTTTTTCTGGGAATCGTGATGGAAAATTTGTCCTTGACGCTGGGTCCACCATCCAATTTGAAGTAGCTTAGGTTTAATAAAAAAAATCTTTGCAGGATGGCGAAACAAAAACAGATGTTTTGGATAGACTTTTAAGAAAGGCGTTTACAGTTGAATGATACTGAAAAGACACAGGACGATACTCCGCCGATTGGTATCATCCTGTGCGCTGAAAAAGGTTGTAAGGAATAGAATAGAGACAAAGAGATAAAGGCGTAATGGATCAATCAGAGATAATAAAACTAATAAAAAGGGGCGAATCCAAAACAGTCGAATTTAAAGAAACATTTGATAATAAAACAATCGAAACGGCTGTTGCCTTCGCTAATACAAGAGGAGGGCATATTTTTATTGGGGTTTCCGATAAAGGCGCTAAAAAGGGTGTTCAGATCGGAAAGGAGACTTTAATTGGCTGGACTAATAAGATTTCTCAAGGTACTCAGCCTCGGATCATACCGGAGGTTGAGTCATCGGAAATCGAGAGCAAAATAATTGCTGTCATCCAAATCAAAGAATTCCCCATTAAGCCTGTATCAACGAAAGGGAGGTGTTACCGTAGGGTGGGAAACAGTAATCGTCTGATGACCCCTCAGGATATCGCTGAAATGCATTTACATTCCACCGGTACGAGCTGGGATAAAACGCCGGCTCCAGATGCCACAATGTCTGACATAGACCCTGAAAAAATCAAAAGATACATTAGAAGGTCAAGGGATGCGGGGAGAAGAGATGTTGGAGACCATGAAGAACCTTTTGAAATTCTTAAAAAGCTGGAACTCGTCAAGGAAGGCAAGCTGACATGGGCGGCGCTTCTTCTCTTCCGGAAAGACACAAAACACCTTCGGTCCCAGGGCTTGGTCCATTGCGGCAGGTTCAAAGAAGAAACCATTGTCATTGATAATCGAATGATTGAAGGTACGATTGTTGAGCAGATAGACGAGGCAATGGATTTCATACGTAAGAATATCAGTGTAAAGTTTGTTATGACAGGGAAACCTCAAAGAGATGAGGTGTGGGATTATCCCATTGAAGCCATACGCGAATCTATCATCAATGCCGTGTGTCATCGAGACTATACAATGCCGTCAAATACAGAGGTAAGAATATATGATGATCGGCTAACCATCT
>JAIWDV010000405.1:0-1509 GCA_048632525.1 Bacteroidales bacterium
GTTTTTTGTTGTTTTAAACCTTCAACCTTCAGCCTTTCAGCTTCTTTGTTCGCCCCTACAGTTTTTCATACGTTTTAATCCGTGTAATCTGCGTAATCTGCGGATCAATCTTTTGTTTTATATTCCAGAATATTCTCCTTCTCATCCACTATCGCGGGATGGGAACTCCTCCTGTTCAGAAATTCCCCTGATGTTTTTCCTGCCAGGGCCGGATGGGTTATTACGTGCGGGGTCAGGATAATAACCGTCTCTGTCTTGGTTTTATGTTTTATTATCTTTTTAAAGAAAAATCCGAGAACAGGAATATCGCCGAGAACAGGGACCTTTGTTTCCTCGGATTCGTCCTGTTCTTTTATGATTCCCCCGATCGCCACAGATTGACCTGATTTTGCCGCAATGATGGACTTTATTTCGTTCTTGTTTACCCCATCCAGCGGAAAAAGTATTGTCTCTCCGGTCTTTTCATTCAGCGCGTTTATCTGTGTCATATTCAGATTTGCGGTAGATATTTCAGTCTCAATATCCATGGTAATGGTGCTGTCCTCATTGATGAATGAAGATATGGTCACGTCAGTTCCAAGTTCTTCTCTCTTGATCGTTACCTCAAAGACCGTGGTTACAATATTGCCTTCGTCATCATATATGGTCTTGGTCTCCACTTCATCCCTGAGCGGTGTCTCTTCTCCTACAAAGAACTCCACCTTGCTGTTATTGGCGCTCATAAGAAACGGTGTGGAAAGAATCTTGACCCGCCCCTGGCTTGCAAAAAGCTGGATCCGCGCATTTATGTGTTCATTTAAAAAGAGGTATTGAAGCGTTGATGAAGCAAGCCCCAAGCCGGGCAGGGAGGATACGCTGTGAACAAAGTTGCCGCCCGTTCCCCAGTGCCCTGTATCCGCGTGGTACATCTGGAAGAAACTTTCAAACCCATCGCCAAGATTTATCTGGAGAATCTTTACCTCTAACAAAACCTGGTTGGTGGGCGTATCAAGCGCCTCGATGATTCTGCCCATCTCCTGTAAAAGGGTTTCATCAAGAGACCTGGCCACGATGCAGTTGTTTCTCTTAAACACCGTGATTGTAGCGGGAAGAGCCTTGCCTATCTTTTCCGCTAATGCCACGACATCCCCGGACTTTTCCGTAATTCCTTGAGACACCAGCTTGGCCAGATCCTCAGGGGTCAGAACAGGCTCAGCCTCACTCGCAGAACCGCCCCCTCCTGACGAACTGTCCGCCTCGACATGTCCATAGACCTTTTCACCGGAAATAGACTTAAATTCAACCTGGGCGCCCATGACGGCCTGGATGATCTTTGCCATATCCTCAGCATTAGTATATCGCATGTAAAAAGCCCTGGTCTTTTCGTTCCTCCTCACCACCATCTCATTTGCATATTCCTTTGCGGTCATGAGCGTGATAACCCGTTTATCCTCCCTGAACCAGAGATCGTTTAACCGGCACATGGACTCAAGCGCCTCCCTTAACGGCAGGTCCTGCATATAGATGCTG